>NZ_JAMPJZ010000078.1:0-24302 GCF_039961835.1 Trichocoleus sp. ST-U1 | reverse complement strand
GCTTGCTCTCCCGACCGCTTTATTAATGTAGCAACCACGAACCGCTTCTGTCAACTGTTTTGAAAAACTTTTTTGGAAAACTCTCAAAAGCTCCAAGGGCGCAGCTTTTGGGCCACAATGGGTTATGCGTTGAGCGCTTAAGGAAAGGAATCTGTGAATTTTCAGTTGGTGATTGCTACATTACACAAGTTCTGGAGCGATCGCGGTTGTCTGATCGCTCAGCCCTACGATATTGAGAAAGGGGCAGGCACCAAGAATCCTCATACCTTTTTAAGATGTCTTGGACCTGAACCTTGGGCTGTGGCTTATATCGAACCTTGCCGTCGTCCCACAGATGGACGCTATGGCGAAAATCCGAATCGCTATCAACACTATTATCAGTATCAAGTTTTGATTAAGCCTTCTCCAGATAATATCCAAGAGATATATCTGGACTCGCTGAGAGCTTTGGGTATTCGTCCTGAGGATCACGATGTCCGGTTTGTAGAAGACAACTGGGAGGATGCCACAGTAGGAGCTTGGGGTGTCGGCTGGGAAGTTTGGCTAGATGGGATGGAAATCACTCAGTTTACTTACTTTCAGCAATGCGGAGGCATTGATTGTAGACCTGTCTCAATTGAGATCACTTATGGTTTAGAGCGATTAACCATGTACCTCCAACAGGTCGATGCATTGACCAAAATTCGCTGGACTGACGATCTTACCTATGGAGACGTTCACCTCCAGGGAGAAATTGAGCAGTGTGTATACAACTTTGAAGCATCCAACCCAGAGTTGTTGTTTACCTTATTTGGTCTATACGAGCAGGAGGCAGAGCAAATAGCTTTACGCGGACTTGTCTTACCCAGCCTGGATTATGTTTTGAAGTGTTCTCACACATTTAATTTGCTGGATGCGAGAGGGGTCATTTCTGTAACCGAGCGGACGCGCTACATTGGCAGAATTCGCAAGTTGGCACGACGAGTTGCTGAACTGTACTTGCAGCAACGAGAGGCACTGGGATTTCCGCTGTGTAAACTACAAGAAGCTAAAGAACCAGTAGCTCAAAACTAGCAACAAATTTGGAGGATAGGTATTTCAGTGGACTGGTTTAGATGCTTCTGAAGACGAATGCAACCTTTTAGTAAAACCGAAATTGATAGAGGAGGTGGTAAGACGCTTGCGAAGGCAGCAGGCTGTACTAGTGGCTTTTTTTCTCAGGTAATGCATCAGCAATCAATACAAAGAGTCTGCATTTGAAATGGATTGAATTGTGCTGGTATTGCTAGCTGTTAGCGAACATTATCTGTATGACTAATTTTGGGGGCAATCAAGTAGTGTTGCAGACAGTTCACAATTCTTACTTAGGAAGCACAGCAATGTGTATGCTGTTTCTGCACGCTGTACTGAGCTTGAAGATAAGTTTGACTATCTAATGAACTTAGCCAATGGCGTCATTTTAAGTTTGGCTTATATTCTGGGCTTGCTTTCTACGGGATTACCCTGGGGGAAGTACGGAATACTAGCCTTAGGGATTGGGGCAGCTGTTGTCTTGCCCCGATTTTGGCGAACAGGCCCGAAAGCGAGAGTGTGGCTGGTGGCTGGAGTTGTTGGGTTGCTAGCAGCACTTTATTTTCAAATGCGAATGCCGCAACCAGCGGCGAATAACATTAGCAAGTTTGTGTCTGCCCAAAATATTAGAGGCCAAGAGCAGGTTGTCACTGTTCAAGGCAAGATTGCAACTCCACCCCGACTGACGCAAAGTCAGCGATCGCAGTTTTGGCTAGAAGCTACAAAATTGAATGAGGTCAAGAACGGCAACAACAAACCCGCTGATGTCAGTCAAGGGGTGACTGGTAAGTTATACGTGACTTTGCCATTACTACAAGCAACAGGTTTATATCCAGGTCAAGAAATAGCAGTAACTGGAGTCTTGTATAAACCTAAGCCTGCTGCCAATCCAGGAGGCTTTGACTTTCAAGCTTACCTAAAAAGAGAAGGTGGGTTTGCCGGTCTCAGCGGACGTCAAGTTAGCTTTGTTAATGAACCAGAAAAACGTCCCTGGGGATTTTGGACTATCCGGCGGCGGATCATTCAATCTCAAGTACGTTGGTTAGGCAGTCCAGAGGGTCAGCTGGTCAGTTCGATGGTATTGGGGAATCAGGCGGTAGATTTACCCTACGATGTTCGCAATAAATTTATCCAGAGTGGTTTGGCTCATGCCCTTGCAGCGTCTGGGTTTCAAATTTCTTTGATTCTGGGTGTGGTGGTGGCTCTGACCCAGCGTTTTTCGGTGCGATCGCAATTTATCATTGGGTTCACTGCCCTACTTGTTTTTGTAGGTTTAACGGGGTTGCAGCCTTCTGTGGTTCGAGCTGGAGTGATGGGTGTCGGAGCTTTAATTGCTTTGGCGATGGAACGAAAGGTAAAGCCGCTGGGTTCGCTCCTACTTGCTGCCACTCTCTTGTTGCTGTTTAATCCCCTATGGATTTGGGATTTAGGTTTTCAACTGAGTTTTTTAGCCACCCTAGGATTATTAGTTGCAGTACCTACGGTTACAAAATGGCTGGATTGGTTACCACCCGCGATCGCATCTTTGATTGCGCTTCCAATAGCCGTTTTTCCCTGGGTTTTACCCCTACAACTTTATGTCTTTGGTCTAGTATCTCCTTACAGCATCCTGGCAAACATAATAAGCACCCCTTTAATCTCCATCATTAGTATTGGTGGAATTATCAGCGCCTTAGCATCATTGATCTGGCCCTTAGCTGGCAGTGCCTTGGCTTGGTTGCTCTATTACCCATCCCAAGGGCTGATTCTGCTAGTGGAATTTTTTTCCCAGTTACCAGGAAATTCTGTTGCTGTCGGTACCATCTCTATTTTGCAACTGTTAGCTCTATACGGACTAATTGCTCTGGCTTCGCTGAGCAAATGGTGGCGTCGGCGTTGGTGGTTTGCGGGTCTAATTGCTGCCAGTTTAGTGGTTGTCCCAGTTTGGCAGACAAAAGCAACTTTATTTCGAGTCACGGTGCTTTCTACGCCGGGAGAGCCAGTTTTGGTGATTCAAGACAAAGGAGAAGTCACCCTGGTTAATAGTGGGGATGATAGTACAGCTAATTTTACTGTGCTGCCTTTTTTACAACAGCAGGGCGTCAATCAAATTGACTGGGCTGTGGTAACAGATTCTCAACTTAGTTCTAGAAGTGGCTGGCCTAAAATTTTGGAACGGCTCCCAGTGTCAAGCTTTTATGCTAACACTGCTTCTATTGGTAAACTTTCGACTCTAGGCGTGAAGATTCCAACTCAAGCTTTGCCAGTTGGTCAGAGTGTACCAATTGGAGCTTCAGTCATCAAGTTAATTAGTAGCCAACCACCAGTAGTGCAACTACAAATCGGCAACCAGATTTGGTTAGTGGTGGGAAATTTTAAGCCAGAGGAAAAGGAAAGAAAGTTAGCGCTTCTGAAACAATTACCTCCAGCCCAGGTGCTTTGGTGGTCTGGAGAAAATTTACAAGCTGATATATTGCAAAAGATGCAACCCAAGGTAGCGATCGCTGCCTCCGCAACTATCGATCCAGAAACGACGCAAGAGCTGCGAAAAATCAAAACCCAAGTCTATACAACCGAGCGTGATGGAGCAGTCCAGTGGACTCCTAGTGGTAGGTTTGAGACAACGCTGGAAGCAACGGAAAACGATGTTGGTATGAGCTATTAGGAATGGGGAGTAATATTTTCCGGCTGTAGAGGTAAAGCTTAAATAGATAACTGACCTAGCACTCAGACTACCCCGATTGAGACAATAAGATTTGCTGCTCCTGGCAGAGCGTTACCGAAATCGGCGCAGGCGCTTTGGCTTACGTTTCAACTTGATTGCTGCCATTATCAACTTTGAGCTTGCCTCCTCTTCCTATTCATGCAAGAGGTCTATTGAGCCTTTTTTATAACCGTTTAGGAGATTTGAGAAACAAGCTTTTACAAAGCACTGTTGGGCATTACTCATTCAAAAAATGATTGAGGCTTGAAGCGAAACAATTTTAATTTTAAAATATTCACCTGCAATCAAACAAATGACCCCCGTATTTCTACGGTTTTAGAGGGAGAAGAAGTATTTCAGCGAGAATTTATATTTTTTCCGACATTTTTTTCGATAGCTTATTTACCGAAAGCCTCTACCCGATGCTAATAATGTTTTTCAGAACCCTCTCCAGAATGGAAACTACTCAACCTGCCTTGATAATAAATGGATATGCAGTGACGATTACCTCAAGTCGCGGCATGATGCTTTACTGGAAATTATTCGTTAGGCAGAAGAGATTGACGGAATTTAGTATATACTGATAATGCTGAGTTATTAACCTTTGGTTAATAAAGGTAGCGCTTGGAGAGGTGGCAGAGTGGTTGAATGCGACTGACTCGAAATCAGTTGTGGCGGCAACGTCACCGGAGGTTCAAATCCTCTCCTCTCCGTTGAATTCAGACAATTAGTGAGATGGGCTGAACGCCTAGATTTGGTGGCGTCACGCGACCAATTATTTGGCTGTAGGTATATCCCAAAGTTTTGAGTGAGGCGACACAAGCATCAGCGCGTTCATCTGGAATCGCAGCTAAGAGTCCGCCAGAAGTTTGGGGATCGAATAGAAGAGGGTAAGTAGCGCGATCGCTAACTATTGATAAATTGCTAATCTGGCGGGATGCTCGTAAATTCTGCGGGTGTAAAGAACTCACAATTCCCATTTCCAGCGTTTCCAAGGCACCTTCTAGAACTGGGATAGCTTCTAAATTGAACTCCACCGCCACCTGAGATGCTTGGATCATTTCCAGTAAATGCCCCAGCAATCCAAATCCTGTAATATCCGTACAGGCAGTAACTCCATGTTTTAATAAACACTTAGCGGCTGCTTGATTTGACAGCAGCATCGAGTGGACTGCATCATCAATCCACCGACCTTTTGCTTGCAAGCGCATCTGTGCAGCAAATAGAGTTCCCGTTCCTAGCGCTTTGGTCAAAATTAGCACTTGCCCCGGCTTCATACCTCCTTTTCGTAGCAGCTGATTGGGATAGGCTAAGCCGTTACAGGATAAACCAAAAGTTAGTTCTGCTCCTTCTGTGGTGTGTCCGCCTACCAGAGGTGTTTGCGACTGTTGCAGCACTTTAGCAGCACCCGATAACAGTTGATAAAGGGTTTCCTCCTGCTTTTCTTCCCAGGCGTAGGGAATAGTGGCAATTGCCAGCGCACTCTGAGGAGTAGCACCCATTGCAAAAATATCGCTTAAGCAATGATTGGCGCTAATTTGAGCAAAGATAAACGGGTCATTAATTAGACTTCGGAAATAGTCTAGGGTATGAACCATCACTTGATCTGCTGGCACCTTGACTACGGCGGCATCATCTGGCGCATCAAGTCCAATTAAAATATCTTCCCGATTACCAACTTCAGGGTGTTCTAATTTAATCCGGTGCAGGACTCGTTCTAGAGTTGTACTCCCGACTTTAGAACCGCAACCAGCACAACGCATTGGTGGATTTTGGATTTTGAATTTTGGATTTTGGATGTTAGAGGGGGTGACGGCTGACATTTCCGGCAAGTTGTGAAAGCGTGCCATAAATTGGCGGTCGATACGGTCTTTCCAGTGCCAAAACAAGCGAGATTCGCAGCCGAAATTTCCCCAGGAAGCGATCGCATTTTCATCCCCTGTACCAATTAAACTAAGATATTGTTTCTGCGGCTTATACGGCTGGAGTGGCTTCCCTAGTAGCGTCCGCCGCAGGTTGTTAAACAGTGGTTTCCCCTGACGTACTGCAAAAACTCCCGCTTTCGGACGGGGATGATGAATCATCGTGGCAATATCACCAGCGGCAAATACTTGGGGATGAGAGAGCGATCGCAAAGTATCATCTACCTGGATAAAGCCTTTAGTATCGGTAGCCAATCCAGAGGCTTGCAGCCAACGAGGTGCCGATGCTTGTGTTACCCAAAAAACGCGACACTCAGCAGGAGTCCCCTCGCTAGCGCATTCAACCACTAAACCAGACTCACAAATAACCTTGTGCGGTTGAACTTCACACACCTTTTCCCCTAAATGCAACTCAACCCCACGCTGGATCAAAATTTTCTGGAGACGCCGACCCACCCAGGGGTTATAGTTCGGTAAAAGCTCAACACCGCTATGGAATAGATGGATTTCTAGATTTTCTGGAAACTGCTGGGAATGCTCAAAAAATTGATGCAGGCGAGATTGCATTGCCAGTGCCAGTTCCACTCCACCAGCACCTCCACCCACAATGCTAAGTTGTATCGGTTTCTCAGGCGTTTCTGCAACACTTTTCAGCAGATGATCCCATTCACTTAATAATTTTGCTACGGGTTTAGCTGGAATAGCGTACTCCGCTGCACCTGGTATAGATATTGTGGCTGGGGTACTGCCGATATCAATTGATAACAGATCAAATGCAACATCTGGATGGTTAGCACAGATGACTTCATTATTTTCCAAATCTAGACCAATCGCTCGGTCAAGATAAAATTGTGCTTGGGCGAATTGGGCAAGACGACGCAGATCGATGTGACTTTCATCGTAGTCATAAAAACCTGCCACATGACCGGGCAACATACCAGAATAGGGCGTATGAGAAGTGTCTGTAATCAGCGTCAGGCGTACTCCTGGTAGTGGTTTCATGCCAAGCATTTTCAACACAATGGCATGACTGTGTCCGCCACCAATCAGCACTAAATCTTTAACAATCGGAGATATTACCTGCATCGAAAAGCTAGTGTTTAAATTTTCCAGAGTAACGAGATGCTATCCCTATAGATCGTGGTAATTAATTCAGAGCTGACAAAGTGCGTAGCACGTATCGCGCCCTCAATTTTCAAGTTACACTACCTTGTGGAACGGCAAAACTGAACATCTAACCTCATGATTGACCTTTATACCTTCACGACACCGAACGGGCGCAAGGCTTCTGTCATGTTGGAGGAAGTCGAGCTTCCTTACAACGTCCATAAGATTGACATCACAAAGGGAGAGCAATTTACGTCGGAATTTGTAGCAATTAATCCGAATAGTAAGATTCCCGCGATTGTTGACCAAGATACCGGCATGACCGTTTTTGAGTCGGGCGCTATCCTGATCTATTTAGGAGAGAAAACTGGTAAATTCTTACCTACAGAACAAAAAGCTCGCTTTCAAGTCCTGGAGTGGCTGATGTTACAAATGGGAGGCGTAGGGCCAATGTTTGGTCAGTTAAACCATTTTAAGAAATTTGCGCCAGAAAAGATTTCTTACGCAATTGAGCGATATGAGAAAGAGACACTACGGCTTTATGGTGTCTTAGACAAACAGTTGGCAGCTCGGGAATTTATCTGCAATGAATACTCGATTGCTGATATTGCCACATTCCCTTGGGTTGCCATTTATGAATTTCAAGGGTTAACGCTAGATAATCATTCAAATCTTAAACGCTGGTTTGAAACACTTCAGCAGCGTCCAGCAGTACAACGTGGAATGGCAGTTCCATAAGAAGGTAAAAGTTAAAAAGCAAAATGTAAAGAAGTAGGGTGGGCAGTGCCCACCTATTTATTTTAAAAAGAGGCGATCGCCTATACTAACTATCAGGCACGAAAGGGTTATCAACTATAACTCCAAAATTGGTAAGATAGCTCCCATTACTTTTTATATTTATCCGGATTTTGGACAACTTTTTTACTTATTTATTACCTTATTTGGTTCAAATAAAAGCAAAAATAAATCTTCCAATAAAAGTAAAAAATATCCTAAATCACCCCAAATAAGCCTTCATAACCCGCTCATCCTTAAGCAAGTCAGAAGATTTGCCTGTTAAGGTGATGCGACCAGCTTCAAGTACATATCCTCTGTCAGAAATTTCTAGAGCCAGATTAGCGTTTTGCTCAACTAAAAGGATAGTTACTCCTGTGTCGCGGAGATTTTGAATAATGGAAAAAATTTCTCTAACAATTGTAGGGGCAAGACCCAAGCTTGGCTCGTCTAATAGTAACAGTTTTGGACGGCTCATCAAAGCACGAGCGATCGCCAACATTTGCTGTTCGCCACCGCTGAGTGTCCCAGCCAGTTGATTGCGACGTTCTTTAAGACGTGGAAACATCTCAAATTGACGATTAATATCAGCTCTCACCACTTCCTGATTGGAGTGGATGTATGCGCCCAATTCTAAGTTATCAAAAACAGTTTGCCGCGCTAATACTCTACGTCCTTCTGGAGAATGAGCAATCCCTAGTCTCACCACTTCATGAGGTTGGCGATGAGTAATATTGCGCCCACTGTAAATAATGCTACCAATTCGGGGATTAATTATCTTAGAGATAGCGCGTAGGGTAGTGCTTTTTCCAGCACCGTTGGCACCGATAAGAGTGACAACCTCGCCGTTGTTGACAGTCAGGCTAATATCGTTTAAAGCTTGAATTCCACCATAATTAACAAAAAGATTTTTAAGTTCTAACAGGGTAAATTTCTCTTTTCCCTCACCTGATTCTCTGCATTTATCAGCGTTCATCAGCGTTTAAAGCCCTCATTCATTTCCCAAATAAGCTTCAATTACAGACGGATCGTTTCTAATAACTGATGGTTCGCCCAAAGCAATCAATTTACCAAAATTTAACACGGCAATGCGATCGCATAATCCCATTACCAGCGGCACGTGATGTTCAATTAAGATTACCGTCAAGTTAAACTGTTGGCGGATTTCTCGAATAAATTCGCTTAATTGGTGTTTTTCACTAGGATTCATCCCAGCAGCAGGCTCATCTAGCAATAGAATTTGCGGTTCTAACGCTAGCGCCCTGGCAATTTCTAAGCGACGCTGATCCCCATAAGGAAAATTTCGTGCTTTTTCTTCAGCGCGATCGCTTAATCCCACCATATCCAGTAACGCGATCGCTTTTTGTTTATTTAACTGTTCTCGCATAGATGCTGATGGCAAACTCAACAGCCCAGTTAACAAAGTAGATAAAATATTAGCGCTCTTATTATGAATATGCCGCGCAATCATTACATTTTCCAGGGCCGTAAGATTACCAAACAAGCGAATATTTTGAAAAGTTCTGGCAATACCTTTAGCAGCAATTTGATGGGGAGGGCGGTGGGAAATTTCCTCGCCTTGATAGACTAATTGCCCGCTGGAAGGCCGGATTAACCCAGTCATCAGATTAAATAGTGTAGTTTTACCAGCACCATTGGGGCCAATTAAACCAAAAATCTCATTTTTATGAACCGTGAAAGATACATTATTCACCGCTACTAAGCCACCAAACTGGCGCATTAGTGCTTTCGCTTCCAGACAGGGCAAAGTGTCAAGTTTTAAAGGTGAAATTTCATCCTTCATGCTTTATTCTTCATTTTTCTCTTAAACAATTCTGGCGTCACCAAACCTTGCGGGAAAAATATCGTTCCCACAACTATCAGTAACCCAAAAATAATCAAGCGTCCATCTCGGAGGAATCCTGCTAACCAGGTAGGTAAACCGCTAGTATCTGCAATTCCCCTTAATATTTCCGGCAAAGCTGTAAATACCATACCACCCAATACAGGTCCTACAAAAGTTCTAGTTCCACCAATTAAGACAGAAGTTAAATAAACAATACTGGCATCAAAGGTGCCTTGGCGGGCGTTCCAGGTATTAAGAAAATGGGCGCTAACTGCCCCAGCGATTCCTGCCAAAATCGCGCCCAGGGTAAAAGCTAGAACTTTGTAGTAAGTTGGATTGATTCCCATCGCCCCCGCGGCTAATTCATCTTCTCGAATAGCTGTAAATGCCCTTCCTGCCCGAATTCGTTCAAGTCGATAAAGCAATACCATACTAATGATTAGTAAAGGAAACGCTATCCACAAATACTCGATAGGGGTTTGGAAAGGTTGGGGGATGCCAAAAATACCGACAGCGCCGCCAGTAATATCCAAATTTAGCGATAGGACGCGCAAAACTTCTACAAAGGCAATGGTAGCGATCGCTAAATAGATCCCCCGCAACCGCAGCGCCGGAATCCCCACCATAACGCCCAATATGCCAGAGACTATACCAGCAACCAGCATCTCCAATAACAGCAGCGGAATCGGGAATAAACCGCCACTAACGCGAAATACCTGGGTAGATAGAATCGCTGCAATATATCCGCCCAGCGCATAAAAACCAGGACTAGCTAGAGATAACTGTCCAGTCATCAGCGGTAGGTACAACGACAATCCTAGTAGTGCCCCCAACACCATAGAAACGATCAGCGATCCATAAGTGTTCAAAAAATCACTCATTGCAACACATTAAAAATAAAAAATTAACGAGCAATATTTAGTTTTACATTTAACATTCCAATAACTATACTTTTTGAATCAGCCGACGCCCTAGCAAACCCTGAGGTCTAACTATCAGCATTATGAATAGTATTCCAAAAGCAAACGCATCCTTATAAGCAGAATAATCTGAAGGGACAAATGCCTCCACAAGTCCGATCGCTAAACCTCCCAAGACGGCACCAGGAATACTTCCTAAACCACCTAGTACAATAACAGCTAAACCCTTTAGTCCAAATGCAATACCCAAGTAGGGTCCAGCGATACTTACACTAGACCCTACCAAAGTCCCTGCTAATCCCGCTAAGAAACTGCTGACGAAAAACGTCAGGACAATAAAAAAGTCGGTATTGATCCCTAGCAAACTAGCAGTTATCGGATCTTCAGCTACAGCTTTCATCGCTTTACCAAATTTAGTACGGTTTATGCAATAAGTGAGGATCGCCAAAATTATTACACATACACTAAAAATTACAATTTGAACGCTACGGATAGGAATTGGGTTTTCTCCCGTACCAAAGTTGATAGAAGGAGGCAAGTTACCGTAAGTATTTGCAGGAAAACTATAACTTTCTGCTCCCACCAAATACTGGATTAAATTTACAATTACTAAGGCTACACCAAGGCTAGAAACTACCGTCAGAAGAGGATCAGAGCCTTTACGTCGCAAAGGTCGAAAAGCAACACGCTCAATTCCAACCCCAACCAAACCAGCCAGCGTACTCCCTAAAATTAATGCTAGTGCAAATGGAAGCTTTATCGGTAAACTTGCATTTGCAAATAATCCGTTAAATCCAAATGTTCCTCCCATCAGGGCATAAGTGAAGTACGCTCCTAAAGTAAAGAGTGCCCCATGAGCAAAATTAATAATCCCTAAGATAGAAAAAATTAGAGTGTATCCCAAAGCAAAAATTGCGTAAATACTGCCAATAGATAAACCGTTTAGGAATTGTTGTAAAAAAAGAGTGATATCCATATATTTTTGATTAGGGTGGGCTTTGCCCACCCTATCGTTATTTAACTAAAGCGAATTTACCATTATTTCCGTCTGCATCTACCTTAAGTTGTGCGACGTAGAATTCTTTTTGTTTGACATCGCCTACTGGCGTAAAGCCAATCTCACCTAGTGGTGTCTGGTACGTACCAGCTAGCAACTGCCTGTTCAGTTCTGTACGTAGTTGCGGTAGCGGCATTGTGCTAATTTTAGTTTTCTGATTTAAAGCTTTCAGAGCCTCTGCATACACTTGAACCGCTGCAAAGGCTTGGGCACTAAACTGCGGGGGTTCTTTTTTATATTGATTGAGATAAGCGGTGCGAAAGGCAGCGTTCACCTCACTAGAGTATTCGGGGCTATAAGCTTGTGCAACTAGAACTCCATCACAGAGAACTTTACACACATTAAATATATTGGAAGTATTAAATCCATTGCCCCCAACAATAGTACCTTTATAACCCAGTTCCCGCAGTTGGCGAACCAAGTTTCCTCCGTCTGCCGCTAGTCCAGAAATAATCACTAAATCGGGTTTTAAGTTAATAGTATTGGTGGTTTGCGTTTGAAAGTCCGTATCGCTCGTCTGGAACTTTTGTACTGTTACTAAATCAAGTTTCTGGTCTTTGACTGTTTGCTGAAAAATTTCTGTCTCCGACTTACTAAATGCATCATTCTGAGCGTAAAATACCGCAACTTTCTTGATATTTGGGTTAAGCTTGAGGGCTGCTTTTAGCGAGAGAGGAGCGACAATGGAAACGGGTGCTGAGACACGAGCAACATAATCTCCAATCTCCGGAATTCCTTTAGCAGTGTTGGATGCTCCAATAACTGGCACTTTGGTTCTCTCTGCAATGGGGTCGGCACTAAATGCTTGCTGCGAAAGAGTTGGTCCAACAATGCCGACAACTTTATTCTGACTAATCAGGGTTTGGAAGGCATTGATAGCTCCGGCTTCCTCTCCACCTGTGTCCTGAACAATCAATTTAATCGGGGTACCGTCAATACCACCTTTGTCATTAAAGTATTTCTCGGCAATTTTGGCACCTGCAATGCCTTCCTGACCGAGGAGAGCGACGTTACTGGTTTGCGCTAAGGCAATCCCAATCGGAATGGCACTAGATGAACCTGGGGCTGCTGAAGGGGCAGTAGTGGGGTTTGTGCCCACAGGGTTCGTTTGGGTGCAGGCTGACAGTAAGAATGCAACGGTAAGAAATACGGCAGAGGTTCGCACAGCAGGTCGTTTCATAACTCAGTAGATTGTAGATATTTTAGAAGGCCGTTTTTTTAGAAACCGGATTTCTATCTATATTTTCGGTTTTTTTGTGTCTACCTACTAAGGGATGAAATATTCCTTGAGAATTTTACATTCTCCCCATGACAATTCCCCAAAAATAATCCTCGAATGGACCCTCAGCTGCGTCTACGTGCATCTTTCTTGCCCAAGTGTAGATGTCGAAGCTGATATGTCCGCTATCGTGGTGCCAAGGTTTACCTGGTTGAATCACAATATTGCCTAATAGGGAAATCCAGTGAGTCGGGTAAGGCAGCAGTGGCGGTTTGTTGCTGAGTAACCCTTCTGCCGTAACCAAAGCAAACGCTACGCCACCGCTGGCAATGACTTCTGCGGCTTCGCGCATCGCATCAAATTCGCCATAAATATAGGTATGGGCATATTTAAATTGACGATAGCCCAGCACTTCTTTCACCCAGCCTTTCATTTCCCAAGATTTCGTCATCCCGCCCAGATTCCGAATGATGTTGGGAGCGTTGGGTTCGACTGGAAAAATCAGGTTTTCTGATTCGCGCAAGGTTGCTAACAGCATCCAATCTGCCATCCCCATTCGCAGTCTGCCTTGGCTTTGGCGCAGTCTAGGTGATGCTTGGATATATCTAGTCCTCGCTTGAAAACCACCGGTTTCAAATAAACTGCGGCAAATTTGTACGTATTTGAGGGGCTGTTTGCGAACCAGCTCAAATACAATCGATGCTGGCCCGCAGAAGGGTTGTCCCCCTTGATTTACTTGAAAGGGATCGATTAGACGCGATCGCATATCAGCAATGACTTGCTGTTTATCTAAACTAGACCAAACGCTGGGAGCGCTAGATTGCTCGAAGTCTGCGATCGCTTGCTGTGCCTGTTGCAAATCAGTTAAATTTGGCAGTTGAGAAGTCATCAGCACCTCATGGGATTGAAGAAAGATTGCCAGCGAGTTTCAGGTTAGCAGGTTAGCAATTACAGACTCAAACGATCCTTTAAACCTTCACCCTGACAAGCCTTCAATCCTCCACTCTGCAAAATTTCTCAACACACCTGACAAATATCTCAACACCCATCTCCAGTGCTGTTTCATCAAAATTAAATCGCGGATGATGGTGCGGATACGCTAACTCTTTTTCTACATTCGCCGAACCCAAGAAGAAATAGCAACCGGGCACCGCTTGCAAAAAGAAAGACATATCTTCGCCGCCCATTGTTTGGCATTCTGGCACAATTCCAATCGGAGTTTCTACCACCCCTTCCGCCACAGAACGCACGAGTTCCGCCATCTTGGCATCATTAATCACCGGAGGATAAAGCCGCTTGTAGTCCAGTTGATAAGTGGCACCGTGGCTTTGACAAATACCCGCAATAATCTGCTCAATCCGTTGCGGAATAAGTTCTCCTAGAACCGGATTGAAATATCTCACAGTACCCGTGAAGAAAGCCGTATCAGCAATTACGTTAAGCGCTTTGCCTGCATGAAGTTCCCCGACGGTAACGACGGCGGACTCTAGGGGCGAGACATTTCGAGCCACAATTGTCTGCAAGGCAGTAACAATATGAGCGCTGACTAAAATTGAATCAACTGTTTGATGAGGAATCGCCCCGTGTCCGCCTTTGCCTTGAATCGTGCAGCGAAAACCTTCTGTTGCTGCCATCAAAGCACCTGTACGGACTCCCACAGTGCCGAGAGGCAGATTATTCCATAAATGCAGCCCGATAATCCCATCCACCTGGGGATTTTGTAAGACACCGGCTTCAATCATCGGCTTGGCACCTCCTGGCCCTTCCTCAGCGGGTTGGAAGATAATTTTTACAGTGCCAGCAAAGTCATCGCGATGCTCAGAGAGATAGTAAGCCGTCGAGAGAGCGATCGCTGTATGTCCATCATGACCGCAAGCGTGCATCACTCCATCATGCTGCGACCGATAAGGCACATTATTCTCTTCTTGAATCGGCAGGGCATCCATATCGGCCCGAATTGCCAACACTTTACCGGGTTTATTACCAGTAATTGTGGCAACAATTCCAGTATTTGCAATGCCAGTTTCATGTTCAATTCCCCATTCTTGCAGTTTTTGGGAAACTAACTCGGCAGTTAAATGCTCTCGAAAGCCTAATTCAGGGCGCTGATGCAGCCGCCGCCGCAACTCCACCAGCATCGGCTGCAATGCTTGAATTTCCGGTCGAATCCGAGATGAATCAACAGAAAGAGGGCTTAAAGAAGTAGCAAACATCTTATTCAGACTCCAAAAATTTATGATGACGTGAAGGAATTAATCGGGTAGGGCGGTGTATCGCCAGAACTTGACTCCCTACCCTTGGTTATCTTTGAATTTTGGTTAAAGTGGCATCAATCGCTCTATATCTAAATCTGACGCAACTTGAGCGAGTTTACCGAGATCGCTGAGGTCGCTCAGATTGGGCAGAATCCCAAAAACTGGGGTATTGGTGAAAGACTCAATCAAATCGATTGGACACCAATCGGCGATTTCTTGTTCGGTACGAGGTTGAACGCAATTCAGGACGATGCCTTTGAGGTGGACACCCGACTGACGAGAGAGGGCAACATTCGCAACCGCTTGGGCGATCGCTCCTAATCTTACCGGCACCACTAATACCGTTGGCAACCCCCAATCCCTAGCCAAATCCGCCACCGTGAGTTCGTGCGTAACCGGCGAACCCAATCCTCCCAATGCTTCTATCAGCACAAAATCTCGCTGACGCCGCAGATTTTCAAACGCTTGCCAAGCTTTTCCTAAGTCAACACTCCTTCCTTCCCGTTCAGCAGCGATGGGAGGCGCTAAGGGTGCCTGGAAGTACAACGGATTAATTTCCTCTAAAGATTGATTGAGAGAAAATAACTGATTGTAAAGTTCTCTATCCCCAGTTCCCGATTGAATTGGCTTCATCATACCCAAGCTTTTGGCAGGACAATACATCTGCCAATAAGCTGCTAAAGCCGCAGTCAAAACTGTTTTCCCAGCGTCCGTATCGGTTCCAGTAATTAGTAGCGCGTTCAAAGTAGTTGTCACTCGTCAGTTGTCAGTAGTCAGTTGTCTGTAGAAGTTGGAAGGTTGTAAAGTTGGAAATCCATCTTCCAAGGTTTACTCACCATCGATTACCCATTACCGAACACTAATATCTAGCGTAAAGGGTGTATCCTCCGGGGCAATTACATCAATTTGATAATTTCCAGCGCGAGGCACCTGAGCCTGCCAAGACAAAACGCCAGAGGCATCTTCCACGAGAGTGCCATCGGGATACCGAATATCTAAAGTTGCCCCACCTGGTTGAATGTCCGCCTTCAGTACCTGCCCTTGTTGCACATTTACCAAGTAACGCTTAATCCGCTGCGGACTGGTTCGAGCCGAAACCTGCACAGCCGGTTCGCCGGGAGGGAAGGTAATCGATTGAGTATCAAATTGACCGGCGGGAGGAGTGGGAGTAGGAGTAGGTGTCGGAGTGGGTGTGGGTGTCGGCGTTGGCGTTGGGACTGGGTTCGCAAGGCTAATCTGTAAGTTATAGTCGCTCTGAGGCAACCCCTTGATCGGACTTAGCTGAATGGTGTAATTGCCGGTAAAGGGAAGCGTTCCTGTCCAACTTCGGACTCGCCTAGCATTGTTACTAATTGGGTTTTGATCGGGTCCCAACACCGTCATTAACACGCCTTCGTCATTCAGCAAGGAATTTAATTGTTGATCTTGTTCTCCACGAATGATGTAGTTCAGAGTTTCGTTTCCTTTGAGATTTCCTTGTTTATTCAGCGTTTGACCGGGTACTAAGTTTAGGCGCTGACTGTACGCTACTGGTTCTAAGCTGGGTGTGGGCGTTGGCGTTGGTGTGGGCGTTGGCGTTGGTGTGGGCGTTGGTGTTGGGGTGTCAGAAACTATCGGCGTTGGATCTGGTTGAGGCTGCCGATTAATCACAAAGCTGACTAACGCCCAAGAACCCAGTCCAGCTAATAAAGCAAGACTGATTACAACTGCGAAGACAGCCCAAGGGTCTTCCCAAGTCGAGCGGCGCGGTTCGGGAATCACTGGATCGGGACGAGTTGGACGGTTAGGATTGGGATTGACCGGGTTGCCAGGAGTATTTTGGTTAGGTGTCACCGGATCGGGTCGGCGTCCTACCGCAACTGTTTGTACTTGGGAAGTAGTCGGACGGGGCGGTTGGGGGCTGGGAGCTGGCGGTTGCGGGTTAGCAGGCGGTGGTTGAAAAGTCGCTGGTGGAGGTTGAAAAGTTGCGGGTGGCGGTTGGATCGGTGGTGGAGGTTGAAAAGTTGCGGGTGGCGGTTGAAGAGCGGCGGTTGTATTCGTCAGAGATTGGAGCGCTTGTACAACTTCTCCAGCTGATTGGTAGCGATCGCCCGGTCGATAACTTAACATCCGATTCAATACTTGAGCGAACCCATCGCTGACGTTCGCCCACCTGCGCCATTGCCACGTTAGCTGAGTCGCATCCAGCAATTCTGCTGGCTCTTTGCCTGTGAGCATTACCGCAGCCGTCGCCGCTAAAGCGTAGAGGTCGCTGCTAGGGTAAGCTTGCCCTGCCTGTATTTGTTCGCTGGGGGCATAACCGGGTTTCCCGACCGTTGTCGCGATTGGTCTGGTAACATCTGGTAGCTGAAACCGAGTTGCCAGCTCCTTAACCACGCCGAAATCGATCAGCACAGGTAAGCGATCGCTCTCCCGTAAAATAATATTGTCCGGCGCAATATCCCGATGAATAATCCCTTTAACATGGATGTGCGCTAAAACGGGCAACAACTGCCGCAGAAATTGCACCACTTCTGCCTCAGAGAAAGTGTTGCCTTGACTCCGACGCTCATCAAGCAGCATCCGATAAGTCTTCCCCTCCACATAGTCCTGCACTAGGAACAACCGCTGATCTTGCTCAAAAGTAGCCCGAAACTGGGGAATCTGCGGGTGCTGGATTTGGTAAAGAGTCGTCGCCTCTCGCTGAAACAGTTCCCTTGCTTTCTCCAGCGCATAAGCTGATTCTTGAGCAGGAATTAATTCCTTTAAGGCACATCGTTCGCTAAAGCGCCCCTGGTCCTCTGCTAGATACGTTCGTCCGAACCCTCCCTGACCGAGAATACCGATCAAGCGGTAGCGGTTTTGTAGAATCGTTCCAATGACAATCGGGGGTTGCATAAATAAGGGCTAGGGAAGAAGGGCTTTTCAAGATGCAATTATGACAAAGCTATGCTACCTTACCTTCTTGGCTCTATTTTGGCAAAAGCTGTCGCTCACCGTTCCATCAGCTTCTAATCTTGGCTTGTTGGAGCTTGTTGGAAAGTGAGTCGCTCCCCCCAGCCATCAGTCGGACTTTCCGATCCGGCTAATCGGCGATCGCGTTCCCTTAATGTATTTTTACTTTGCTTTCTATTTGTTAAAAAATTATTTATTATCAAAGCATTTGTCTAGAAATCTGTACATTTGACTTGCCTATGCGATCTAAAGTTTATGTTTTATCAGGAGAAATACGGAGACGTTATCTTGACAGTTTACTTAAGATTCCAAAAACTAAGGCATTCTACTGAGATGCTCATACCTGAAGAAACCTGCATTGAAGAGTTAGGTTCTCAAACTTAAGACCAAAACTTTCTAATTCTTGTCTGTAGAGCAATTTTTTAGATATTCTGTAACCAGTGATTCAGATATTCATCCCTTCTTAACAAATAAATTTGATAAGTCTTTTCGGCGACAATGATAAGATTGCGATCGAAGTAGCTCTTGAGGGTCTGCTGTGCTCCGTTCTCCCACTATATCGCTTCAGCCTACGCTGCCACAAATAGCAGATAACAATCGTCTGCGACTGTTTTCCGGCTCTGCTAATATACCCCTCTCTCAGGAAGTTGCTCGCTATCTAGGCATGGACTTGGGACCAATGGTTCGCAAGCGGTTTGCTGATGGAGAGCTTTACATTCAAATTCAAGAATCGATTCGAGGGTGTGACGTCTACTTAATTCAACCCACTTGCCATCCGGTGAACGATCACTTGATGGAATTGCTGATCATGGTTGACGCCTGTCGCCGCGCCTCGGCTCGACAAATTACGGCAGTCATTCCCTACTATGGCTACGCTAGAGCCGACCGTAAAACAGCAGGACGCGAATCTATTACCGCCAAGCTGGTTGCGAACCTGATTACAGAGGCTGGAGCCAGCCGGATTTTGGCGATGGATTTGCACTCAGCCCAGATTCAGGGATACTTTGATATTCCCTTCGATCACGTCTACGGCTCACCCGCCCTCATCAATTACCTGGCAAACAAGCAACTATCTGACTTGGTTGTTGTTTCACCGGATGTAGGTGGTGTGGCTAGAGCTAGAGCGTTTGCGAAAAAGCTGAACGATGCGCCGTTGGCGATTATTGATAAGCGTCGGCAAGCGCATAACGTAGCAGAAGTAATGAATCTGATTGGCGATGTCGAAGGCAAAACAGCCGTCTTAGTAGACGACATGATTGACACCGGCGGCACCATTTCAGAGGGCGCTCGGTTGTTACGCAAAGAAGGCGCTAGGCAGGTATATGCCTGTGCTACCCATGCAGTTTTCTCTCCACCCGCGATTGAGCGGCTCTCAAGCGGGATATTTGAAGAGGTGATTGTCACCAACACCATCCCAGTCCCCGAAGCAGATAGATTTAAACAACTGACGGTTCTTTCGGTCGCCAATGTGCTGGGCGAAACTATTTGGCGGGTTCACGAAGATAGTTCTGTCAGCAGTATGTTCCGATAAATCTTAATCCGCGAGGGATGTAGTTTTTTTAGGTCTAGGGACATGGCATTGCCATGTCCCTACAAGATTACAAGTAATGCAAAAATTCTCCTGGGACTAATCGCAACTCGCCAGATGTAAAACGATTAATTTCTACCCAAAGTGCCGCTTTTTGGCGATCGCCTTCAGCAAAAATTGTTCGTTCAATCTGATAAAGCTTGGGATCGACAAAATCACATTGATACAGTTGAATGATTTCGTGACCAGGCTTACCGTTGAAAGTAAACAAATTTTCGATACAGCCAAGATATCGAATATTCGTTAATTCAGCCTGGATTTCTTCTTGAAATTCTCGTTGCAGTGCTTCGAGGCTGGTTTCTCCAAAGTCAACGCCGCCCCCTAAGGCGCGATAAAATGTATTTTGCTTAACGGGGTCATAGCCTTCGGAAATAAAAATGCGCTCGTCGTTCCGAATCAGCCCCAAGGCAAGCACCCGAATTTCACCTGATTTGTGCATCGTTTTTGTCAATTTTCGTTGTAACTAAAGGCAGCCCGACTTTCGCTACCCTCAACGGGCCAGTCTTCATTTTCGCCGCCAATGTACAAACGTTCAATTCTTACGTATTCGTTGTTCAGCTGGTTGAGAGAGTTGATCAGGATATCAAGCGCGATCGCATCACTGGTTCCCAAATCGAGCCAGCACCGTGCCCATCCCCCTTCGTACTCAAACTCGCCCATATTATGCATGAGCGAGACCATCGTGTTATCCGCTGCGTCAGAATCGTAATCCATGTAGCTGATATCTAAACCCGTATCCTGGACTTGGAGATTTTCTGCATTAAATCCTCCCAATTTCCCCAAGAAGAACCAGGAGTTAAACACCTCCTCGACATACTGCTTTTCCATCTCCGAGGGAACCATGCTGAACTCCAGCCAGATCCACAGATCGAAAGGGTTAAACTCGCGGAACACTACCTGCATATCAACCGTGAAGTATAAAGTGTAAAGGATGAAATTCGAGAAATCGGCTTCAATCCATTGTTTTGGAACCGCAAACTCATTTCATCCTTTCTTTCATCCTATCGTTTATACTTCATCCTTTTAGGCTTTATCCTCCCGTAATCCGGCGTTGTGCTTTATCGCGTTCTCGCTTCAGCTGTTTAACGACGTTCGCCGGGAGTTGGGCTTCTTTTGCGATCGCTTTGTCAAAATTCTCCACCGCTCGCTTGATCAAATCTTGGTTATTGTTTTTCTTCTTCCCTTGCTCAACCAGGATCTGCCCCTTGAGATAGAACAATTCTGGGTTATTTGGCGTGATTTGACTTGCCTTCTCCGCAAATTCCCACGCCTTATCGTACTTCTTCAAGTCCCGATAGCCGACGGCAATTCCTCGATAAGCCAAATAAGACGGACTTGCTTTTTCTAAGCGTTCAATCGCTTGATTGGGGTTGGAAAATGGCAAATTTACCGCAATCATCAAATCCATATACCCCTTGAGCAAGTTGAGTTCTGCATCATCAGGTGCTACTTTTTCAGCTTTATCGAGGTATTCAAATACCTGCTGCAATTTACTCAAAGCTTGCGGGCCACTTTTGATTGCATCTCGATTCGCGATCGCAATCGTATGAGCGCCTTGTAAAAAATGACCTACTGCGGTGTAGAGATTTCCCCGCAAGGAATCGCTTGCTGTAAGCTGCTCAGCCGTTTGCAGCGTCTTGTCCGCGTATAATTTAAACTCATCTAACAAAGCTTGTTTTTGTTGCTTGCTCTCCGCACTTTCCCCTTTCCAGTCAATAGAGGAGTAGGTGAGAGACGCCTTCATTGCGTATGCTAGGGGTTCGTTGGGTTCCTGCGTTTCCGCTTGCTGTAGGTAACGCTTTGCTTCTAGATAGTTTCCCTTTTCAAAGATTGCCTTGAAAGCAGCTTCTGTACTGTCTCCGATATTCCGAGGGTTGCTAGAGCGAAAAGGGTCATCCGCTAGACTAGGGCTAGACCAAACGCTGACTGCCATCAGCGATGCGAACAGAGCAAAACGTGCAGACGCTGGCGCGATCGAAGGCTTAGAGCAAATCGCGGGTGCATTTGCGATCGCAGAAACAATCTGCTTCGGAACCGAAAATCGATCCATTATCGTCATCCTCACAAAACCTTACGCTTGAGTGAATGCTGTCTCCAATGTTAAATGCTATCTAGTAACGCCAGAAAATATTCTGTTACCATCGCCCTTCGGCTCAACATTTAGAAACAACAAGTGTATAATTAGTCACTTCTAGATAAAGAGAGTTAAATGCGTTTGACGCCTTTACTAAATTCCAGGTTCCGGAAAAATTTAGTTAATTTTTTTTAAATGCCAAGGATAAAAGTAGAAATAAAGAGATCCGGAATCGCGGATAAAATTTGTTTTGCTCAAAAACAGGTTTCGTTCAGTTTTTCTTGTGCCGAATAATTTAAGTCAAAATTAAAGAAGGCTTTTTTGTTCCCAACTGGATGCCTTGACGAGTTCGCTTTCTATTTTCTATTTGGGTAATTAATGCTCTATCTCAAAAACCTGACTTATCACCCCCCGGCTGCCCCTACTGCGATTCTAAAAGCCCTTAATTTAGAACTGGCACCGAACAATCTGGGTCTTGTCATTGGCCCAAGTGGCTCTGGCAAAAGCACATTTTTAGAAATTCTCGCAGGTCTGGCGGAAAAAACGGATGGTGCCCTCTATTGGCGAGACCAAGAACTGACTCCCGAACATCTGCAACAGTTGGGAGGATTAGTGTTTCAATTTCCAGAGCGGCATTTTTGTGGCGGGACAATTTTAGAAGAACTGCGGATGGGGCATCCAGAGTTGGGATCGGAAAAAGTCACGGAAGCTCTGCAAGAAGTAAATCTGGCACATCTGCCGTTGCATACCTCACCGCATTCCTTGAGTGGAGGTCAACAGCGACGCCTTGCTCTAGCAGTGCAGTTAATTCGCCAACCTCATTTGTTGTTGTTGGATGAACCCACCGCTGGCCTAGATTGGTCAATGCGGCGTCAGCTAGTGAGTTTATTAGCAAAACTCAAAACCCATTGGACGCTGTTGGTCGTCACGCACGATGCGGGTGATTTGTTAGCGATCGCCGATCGATGCTGGACAATTAACCACGGAGAATTGCAATCGGTGGAACCAGCGTCATTGGAAGCCAAAGTGATTGAGCCGCAACCAGCAGCTTAAATGGGTTTGGACGGTTGTAGGGCGAACCCTTTCCCGAAGGGTAATTCACAAATTTAAAAAGTTGAAGGTTGGCGGTCATGGGTGAGATTGAGACGCTAATATTGCCGGAAATGGCAGATATCTGGCAGCAAACATTAGGCTGGCAGCCGGAAGCCGAACAGAGGCAACAATTTCAGCGCCTTTACAAGCTAATTTTGGCAGGAAACCGCCAGCTAAATTTAACTCGCATCACCGAACCGACAGAGTTTTGGGAAAAACATCTGTGGGATTCTCTGCGAGGAATTGCACCCCTGCTATCCTCCCATTCGGAAGGGACAAGCGATCGCTTGTCCCTTCCCTCCGTCGAACGCGCTATCGATATTGGGACTGGAGGAGGATTTCCGGGGATTCCCATTGCGATCGCCCTCAGCCATTGCACCGTCACTTTACTGGATGCCACGCGCAAAAAAATCGCGTTTTTAGAAACTCTGATCGACCAGATGGGGATTCAAAATGCTGCTACTCTGACTGGTAGAGCCGAAGAAATTGGTCAACATCCCCAGCATCGAGCTTCTTACGACTTGGCACTGGTGAGAGCCGTCGCCACAGCATCTGTCTGTGCAGAATATGCCCTCCCGTTACTAAAACCCGGTGGCTTAGCCATCCTCTATCGAGGACAGTGGACAGAAGAAGAAACCAATGCTCTACAACCAGCGCTTGTGCAATTGGGTGGTGTCATTGAGTCGATAGAAGGGTTTACGACTCCTTGTAGTCATAGCGATCGCCACTGTCTTTATCTCCGCAAAGTGGCACCCACGCCGAGGGAATTTCCGCGCACTGTCGGCTTACCTGCTCAAAAGCCACTTTAGCCGCAGGCGATGGCAGGGTGGGGTTTTTTCGTATTTGTGGGTCATCAACCAGATTCGATATTATCCATTCTCGTAACGCTGCAACAGACTGGCTAAAAACTCAGCGGCTGTGGTGTAGGTTCGCGTTTCCGCTTTTCCCTTTACTGAACTTACCCACCAACCTTGTGCAGTTTGAGGCGATCGCCATAATTCTAAATGCTCTACTGGCGGATCGGCATAGAAACTCTCTTCGCCACTTCCCAGTACCGCTGAACTCCAGTGTGTAAAGTAATCGTGACTGAGTCGATGGATGGGAAAGTTACCAGACAAAGGCATACCCCAGCCATCTAGCGCAATCAAAGCTTTAACCGTTCCTCCTGATAGCTGCCACAGCCAAGCCGCTCCAATGGCACCCACAACACCGGCACTGAAGCTAATAAAGATTAGTGGCGATGCTTGTGGATTGGGCGAACCAAGATTTAGCGATGCTTGTGGATTGGGCGAACCAAGATTTACGCGCAAATAATTGTAAATATCAGCCGCTGAGTAAGCGGCGAATTCTTGAACCGGAAAAATCAACAGCTTCTCTCCCTTTTTTGGCTGTAATTCTTCCAGAAAACTCTGCGTTAGCGCTGGATCGTGGATACCTGGGCAAATAATGACGCTTATCATTTCTAAAGGTTAGGGGCAAATGATGACGAGCATCATTTGAATTATGAAAATATCTTACAGACAAAACATCGATCTTCAGATATAAAAAATCTTAGAAAGACTTTTAAAGGTTTCAATTCAGGGTGTAGCTAGTTGTTAGCGGGTTCCCAGCAGAATCTATGATTTCAACGATTAGTAAATCTGGACTTACGCTCTTTAGCTGAAGACATAAGTAGCTGGGACTAATTAAATATAAGATGGCATAAAGCCCCTAAACGAAGTTTTCCATTAATCTATGCCTGCTCCCATTCGGATTATCTTAAGCGAAGCAGAGGACTCAAT
>NZ_JAMPJZ010000077.1:0-24704 GCF_039961835.1 Trichocoleus sp. ST-U1 | reverse complement strand
TGGAGGGGTGGGGTTTGAGCCATTACAGAAGTCTCGCCAAAGACTGTGTAAATCCTCAGCTAGCTGGGATATTCGAGGGATTTTTGCAAGACGAGAGCCGTCACCACGGCACCGGAGTCACTCTGTTCAACCAGATGTCTGTCTCCCAAACAAGCCGAGCCACCATCATCGAAACTCTAGCCCTATTTTTGCAGATGGTTCGGGTAGGGCCTCAGAGTGTCGTCGCCGCCATTGAGCAAGTTAAGGGTCATTTGTCCTGCCAGCAGAAGCTGAGGATTTTCCAGGAACTCGACACAGAGACTCATAGCGGAATCCGTCTCAATCTCCTGCGTTCCCTGATGCGAGGAGAAGAGGCGGGAATTATCGTTCAAGAACTAGAGGATCGGGGGGCGTTCCAGCCTTTACCCGCAAAAAAATGCGTATGAATGAAACACTAAACGAACCCAAAGACAACACGCTTCTAGAAAACCCAAAGGTTTATCAGCAACTTCAGATTAACGAACCCAAAGGGAATACCCTTCTAGAAAATCAGAAAGTCTACCGCAAGCTTCAGATCAACCACACGCGCAATAAACAGCAGGATCATACCCAACTCCTCGACGAAGCCGCAGCCTCTTTCCGATATGAAGACTGCAAAGATGAGTATTGGAACCCGGAAGAATATTCCTTACTATACGGAACTCCACTGTGGGAACAAGCGAGCGTAAGCCAAAGGATAATCTTAAACCAACTTTATTGGGTGGCTTACTATTCGCAGATCGTTTCCGCAGAAATCGCCACGATTTATTTTAATCAGACTAGCGCCGCCGGACTTTACGCTCAAGAAGACTTTCGCCTAGTTTGCGATACGCTCGACTTAGAATCTGCTCAGGAAAGGGCACATATCAGCGCCTTCAGAAAAATCTCTAGCAAGGTGGAAGCACAGCTTTTTGGCAAGCGCGTTTTCAGCTATCCTATGCGGGGGCCGTTTGCAGAGACAATGATTTTTGCTGACACCAACGCTCTCAAGACGTGGTGGAAAAAGCTCCAGTTGCAAAGCTTTGGAATGCTGTCAGCAGGCAATACTTTCCTCGCTTGCCAATACTTCACCGTTCGGGGTATCCGGACGTTAAATGGTAAGCTGGTGCAGCATAAGCTCAGCAACTACTACCAAAAACATCCCAACTCAGAAAACGCTCCCATTCCCTCGAAAATTTCCTTTTATCACTTCATGGATGAGAGCTTTCACTTTAACAGCTCTACGATTCTTTCCCATGACGTGGTGAAGTGTCTTAAGCCGCCAACTGCTTTCGAGAAGTTAGTGGCAAACTTGGGGATACGCGGCTGTCAGAGAGATCACTATCATTTTTCAGTCGCGATTAACGGTATCTTTTGGTACGACCCCGCCCTCTATTCGGCGATTTACGAGGTATTGCGATCGCCTATTTTTGGAATGAGCGACCCAGAAGCCAAAGAAATGATGCGATTGTGCTTCACAGAGGAATCTGAAGGGCTGCACCTCAGCTACAAAACCCGTACAGAAGCGATGGATTCCTACAAAGTTTACCTCGAAAAAGTTGACTACGCTTGGGCAAGTAACCGGGAGATGTCCATCATGGCTGCTAATTCTATTCCCCAGTACCTCGCTACTCAAAAGAAGGCAATTGGTAATTGGTAATTGGTAATTGGTAATTGGTAATTGGGCTTAGGAAAAATTTTACCCATTACCGACTTGACAAATAACCGTGCATATTTCCTACTTTTTCATATGGACGAGTCTCAAAATCTAAACACGCAACCCCTTTTGAAAATGAAAATATTTAACAATTGGGATGTTGTTGCTAAAGGCTGGTATATTGCTTGCCCTAGCCGAGAACTTCATCCAGGCAAGGCAAAATCCTTGGAAATATGCGGACAAAAAATTGTTGTCTTTCGCGGACAAGATGGAAAAGTTCGTGCTTTAGATGCCTATTGTCCTCACCTGGGAACCGATTTAGGAATTGGGCGGGTTGATGGAAATTCGATTCGTTGTTTTTTCCATCATTGGGCATTTGATGGAGAAGGAAAGTGTCAAGATATCCCCTGCCAATCGGCGATTCCTGAAAAAGCTTGCCTTCAATCTTATGCTACTGATGAAAAATACGGTTTGATTTGGGTGTATCCAGATTCAAAAGCACCAGAAGGTGTGGCAGAATTTGATGAACTTAAAGGCAAATCAATTGTAACAGTACACGACAAAGCATTTGAGCGGGGTTGTCATCATCACATTTGTATGATGAATGGAATTGATGCTCAACATTTACAAACTGTTCACAAAGTAGACATCAATATGAATCTATCATTGCGACAGAATCCATCTGGCAATGTGATAGATTTTACCCTTCGAGGGGAGTTTCCTAAAACGACTCGTAGAGAACGGCTGGGACGAAAAATTGTCGGCGATACTTATGAATATTCTATGAGATATGCCGATGGCTGCATCGGACTTTTGACGATGATGAAGAATGTTCGGCTTTTTCCTTCACTGCACATGATCTATGCCTATACTCCAGTTGCGCCTGGAAGAACCCGCATTCAACCGATTTATTTAGCAGAGAAAAGAAAAGGAATGTTTGGGCGGTTGGTGACGCAACTATTACTCTTATTCACACGTCTAGCATACTATGCCTTGAAAGGGGAAGATGGGCAAATTTATGACAATATTCGTTATAATCCCAACGCACTTCTGAGTATTGATACGCCATTGGTTAAGTATATGCATTATGTGAATCAACTTAAAGTTTCTCTATGGTCTAAAGATTTTAATATTACAAAATAAACGATTTTAAATATAGTAACTTTGTTAGCTACAACAACATTTTGTTTGCGAACCGCCAAGGACGCGAAGTACGCGAAGGAAGAAGAAGAGAAAGAAGAGGTTAGTTATTATTTTTATTGTTAGGAAATTAAGCTTTAATTCCAAATTTTGAATTAAATATGAATGAGCAATGCTGTATCATCCGCTTTCCAGGAACAGATTATTCTCCCCTAACCTTGGAGAAGCACTCTAATCTTTCGGAGCATCTGACGGTGCAAAATTCTCCGGTACTCTTTGGATGTCGTACCGGGATTTGTGGGACGTGCCTTGTAGTTATAAAAGGGAAGATTCCTGCTCCAAGTGAAGATGAAAAGGAGGTGTTGGAAACTCTAGCGCCAGGAAATAATCAAGTAAGGTTGGCTTGTCAGTTGGATCTCAGCAGTGACCTTGAAATCTTTGCTTTTGATAATAAAGAATGAAGCCAAAAAATCTTCTATTTCTTATTGTTAGTTTTTAATTTATTGCGGAGGATTAGTGAAATTTGAAGATTTCTGGTATGTTGTGGCACTCAGCGAACATCTGAAGCCGAATACTGTGCTGGAACGCACGGTTTTGGGGGAATGGCTGGCAGTTTTTCGAGGAGATGACGGAAAACCAGTGGCATTGCGCGATCGCTGTATGCACAGAAACAGCCGTCTCTCTAAAGGAAAAGTCTGTCAGGGAATGCTCCAATGTCCCTACCACGGCTGGGTTTACGACAAAACTGGGAAGGTAGTCGCTGTCCCCGCAGAGGGAGAAGATTTTAAGGTGACTCATGCTCGTCGCACTCAGCATTACGACACTAGAGAGCAGGATGGATACGTCTATGTGAGGCTGGCACAAAAGCCGAGTGAGGAGTTTGAGCCTTTTCAAATGCCTTACTACGGAAAGCCTGGATGGGAGACGGTACGGGTTATTAACCGTTTTCGGAACAACGTTACCAACTGTGCGGAAAATTTTATCGATATTCCTCACACCGCCTCGGTTCACCCTGGCGTATTCCGCACTTCTCGCAAGCAAAAGCTGGAAATGACGGTAGAGAGGCGAGATGGCTCAGTTTTCGCAGAATACCGCAACGAAACGACTAACCTCGGTTGGTACACGCGCTTTCTGAATCGCAAAGGTTACGAGATTCGGCACACGGATAGCTTCCATATGCCAAACGTTACCAGCGTGGAATATGATATGGCACCGAAAAGAAGGCTGTTTATTACCAGCCAGTCGATTCCGGAAGCGGAGGATTCAACTCTCGTTTATACAGACGTAACTTTTAACTACGGCATTTGGAACAAGATTGCGCGTCCGTTTGTTCGCTGGACTGCCCAATATATTATCCGTCAGGATGTGGAAGCGCTTGGTATTCAGCAAGAGGTAATCGAAAAGTACGGCACCCAGTTTGCCAATACGCCAGCTGACACAATCCACGTCCTAGTTGAATCGATTCGGAGCAAGATTGAAGCAGGAGAAGATCCTAGAACTCTCTTGGATAAGTCTGTTCAAGTAACCTTTTGGGTTTAATCGGTGGGAGTCTATCAATGCTTATCAATCACTGGGAATCCGGAACCCCACCCCAACCCTCCCCGTTAACGAGGAGGGAGAAATTGTACTTCCCCTCCTTAGCGAGGGAAATGAGGCGGGTTTTGTAACCCTACCCCAACCCTCCCCGTTAACGGGGAGAAAGAAATCCTAATTTCCCTTTGTTCACGAGGGAAATGACCCAGGAATAGACAAACCTCTCCCCACACTCTGGCACCCTCTCCGTTAACGGAGAGAGGTTGGGGATGAGCTTCCAAATGATGACGATTCAATATCAGGCAACATTCCCTAAATTGAGTGATTAGCGATGGGAGTATTCTTTACTTTTGCGGTCTTAATGACGCTGACTGTGGCGAATCAGCGCAGTTTTACCGCCTTGCGAATGAGAACCTATGAGGACTGGATTTTAGATGCTGTTGGTCTGTTTTTTCAGGGTGTTCTCATCCCAATTCTTCAGCTCACAGTAGTTTACCATCTGTACCACTATCTTCTACCCAGCGATCGCGCCTTGCTTGCTCTGCCTCCAGTCGCGGCATTCTTGCTGAGCTTCGTGTTTGTGGATTACATCTACTACTGGAACCATCGCCTGCTACATAGTCGGTGGCTCTGGCCTCTCCACATGGTTCATCATACCAGCACGGAAATGAATGTCTTGTCCACCTCCAGAAATACCCTGTGGACGAGCTTTTTGATCGTCTACTTATGGGTTCACGCTCTATTTATTTATCTGCTGCAAGATCCCACTTGGTACATCGCCGGTGTCAGTCTTAGCTCAGCTTTAGACTTATGGCGTCACAGCGCCATAACTCCCATACCAAACTCTTGGCTATATCGCTGGTTATCGACTTTGCTGATACTACCTCAAGATCATGCTTGGCACCATGCGAGTAGTTCAGTTTGTGGCAATTACGGAGCCAACTTTAAGCTTTGGGATTGGATGCACAGAACGTATTACAAAAGCGATCGCGTGCCGGATTCTTTGGGGGTCAAAATCAACCTCACCTTAACTCAGAAGCTACTGTGGCCTTGGAAGAATTAGCAATTAAAAATTAAAAGATTGAGTTCTTCATTTTTAATGCAAGCATTTTTAATTTCACTATGACTTTCCTCGGCACAATCCTCTCCTGTTTTCCCGCCTTAGTTATCCTGATTGCGATCGCGTCTTTTCTAGGGATCTGCTTCTTTCCAGGAATCTTCAGCATCTCGGCTCTTTTCCTTTCTCTGTACGGGTTTCCCCTGTTGGTGTATCGCCTCCACGAGCGTTTTTACCCAGTCAAGGAAGGGATCAGCTATCTAGGCAGCAAAGAGTATTCACCCTGGTGGGGAAGTCACCAAATCCAAGTTATCTACATTGCGTTTCCAGCGCTGGAAACTCTGCTACGCCTGATTCCCGGTGCTTTTTCTCTATGGCTGAGACTGTGGGGAGCCAAGATTGGTAAAAGCGTTTACTGGACGCCACAGTTAGAAATTGCCGATCGCGGACTGATTGAGGTAGGCGATCGCGCAGTTTTCGGTCACGGAGTAGGCATCTACCCCCACATCATTAAACCCAGAAAACAGGACTTGATGCTGTATGTCAAGAAGGTGAAAATCGGCAGCAACGTCTTCCTAGGAGCCTGGAATCACATTGGCCCTGGAGTTGTAGTTGAGGAAGGAACCTACGTTCCGGTTGCTACCCACATTTATCCCAACAAAAAATTCAAATAATCTTCAACCGAAGACAGCTAATACCCCGCTTCCGGCTCCCCTCTCCGTTGACGGAGAGGGGCTGGGGGTGAGGTTCCAAATTAATCCTCCAAACAAATTTGATATGATGCGCCCTATTGTCAAGCTTTTCGGACAACTTCTTTCCCCCTACGCCAAGGGCTTCTTGCAAGCACTAGAAAATCCCCAAAGAACCCAGCAATCCGTTCAAGAGGAAATTGTAGACAATCTTGCCAAGAGTGAATATGGCAAATTTTTAGGTATCCGATCGGTTGCAGATTGGCATCGCATTCCGATTGTTAACTACGACGATCTCAAAGAGTGGATCGAGCGGCAAAAAACAACCCAGCAGCCAATCTTGACACCAGAATCGATTCTCTTTTACGAAAAGACTTCCGGAAGTAGTGGCTCGGCAAAATCCATTCCTTACACCAAATCTCTTCGAGCTACCTTTAACCAGATGTTCTGTGTTTGGGCGCATGACCTGATTCAGCATGGCCCAGGGTTTTCTACGGGTAAGATATACTTCTGCATCTCTCCCCGACTTGACACGGCAAGTCCAAATAGCATTCCCGTTGGATTGGAGGATGATTCGGAGTATCTGGACGAATGGTTAATGTTATTTCTTCGTCCTTTTCTGGTTTCTCCTCCCGGATTGAATCGCCTTCGCAATGCAGAGGAATTCAAGGAGAAACTTGCCCACGCGCTTCTACTCGAAGAAAATCTGGAAGTTATCTCAATCTGGAGTCCAAGTTTCCTTCGCGTACAACTCGACTACATCCAGACGCATCGAGTACGACTGTGGAAAGAACTCAAAAACAAAATGTCAGCAAAGCGCTCTAAACTCCTCTTAGAGCCAGAGATTCCGTGGAAGCTGGTTTGGCAAGAATTGAAGCTTATTTCCTGCTGGGATAGCGCGAATGCTGCGGATGGTGCAGGATTTTTGCGATCGCTGTTTCCGGGTGTCATGGTGCAGGGAAAAGGACTCCTCGCCACCGAAGCACCGATGACAATTCCCCTAATTGAGGCAAAGGGATGCGTCCCGATGCTCGATCAGGTGTTCTTTGAGTTTGAGGATGGAGAGGGGAAAATCCACCGACTTCACGAGATTGTGGCGGGGATTGACTACGAGATAATTATTTCTCAGAAAGGGGGATTGTACCGCTACCGAATTGGCGATCGCGTGCGCGTCAGCCACTTTTATCAAGGAACGCCGTGTCTGGAATTTTTGGGGAGAAATCAAGCAACAAGCGATCTCGTGGGTGAGAAGCTGCATTCTGAATTCGTGCGTTCTGTCATTGAGGATTTGGCGCTAGAAAAAACGTTTTTCAAGAGTTTGGTACCTGTCAGAAAGCCAGTGGATCGTTATATTCTTTTGCTCGACACTGCCAAAGAGTCACCCGATGCGATCGCTCAACGATTAGATGATGCTTTGATGCGATCGCACCACTACCGCCAAGCTCGACTTTTAGGACAGCTGGCTCCAGCGCGGGTGCTGGTCTCAAGACAAATCCCGGAAATTCTCACCCTGTATGGAATGCGAGCTGGCAAGAAATGGGGAGACTTGAAACATCCTCTGTTAGCGATCGCACCCCTTGAGGAAGAATTACTCGTCGAGCTAGAAAAAGTCTCTCAGAACAATTGTTTTCGCTGACATCTTCTCTAGAGATTTTGAGTCAGGAGTTGCATACAAAGAAAGGAAAAACCGAGTGCTTACACTCGCGCTACGCGATCGCGCCCCTCTTTTTTGGCTGCATAAAGTGCCGCATCAGCCGCATTAATTAGATGTTGCGGCAACAGTTCTAAATTGGGTACACTACTCGCCACGCCTAAACTGACGGTTACATAGCCGCACACTTTAGACTGACTGTGGGGAAGCGCCAAGTTACTAACTGCCTGTCGAATCGCCTCTGCTACGAAAACCGCTCCTTCAATATCAGTGTTGGGAAGAATTACGGCAAATTCTTCTCCACCATATCGCGCCACTAAATCCGCGGGACGCCGGACAACACTTTTAATCGCACCAGCTACCTGTCGCAAACAATCATCCCCTGCCAGATGACCGTAAGCATCGTTGTAGCGTTTGAAAAAATCCACATCTAACAAAATCAAAGACAGCGGTGCTTGTTCCCGTCTTAGTCGCTTCCAGTCAGTATTCAGACACTCATCAAATCGGCGACGATTCGCAATTTGAGTTAAGCCGTCTAGGTTAGCGAGTTGCCGGAGTTCCCGATTGGCAGACTGCACATATTGGTAGAGTTGGGATTGATGAATTGCGATCGCTACCTGATTTGCCAACTGAGACAACAAATCCACTTCAAATGGCTGCCAGTCACGAGGAGCAGCACACTGGTGAGCAATCAGTAACCCCCACAGACGTTCTTCTTTCAAAACCGGCATTGCTACAACAGCTTTGACCTGATAGCGTTGGAAAAACTCAATCCCATCACCTGTAAAATTAAACTTTTCAATATTGTCCAAAACGATTGGGAATCCCTGAAAAAAAGTGCTAAAACCTTCTTGAATCCAGGATGGATTCACAGTCTGTCCTAACATGTGAGGGTAGTTTTTACCAACTGATTCTGCTACAAAGGTGCCGTTATTGTTAGCGGCGAACTGGTAGATAGCTACCCGATCCGAAAGCAAACACTGTCGAATGCTGTTGACTGTCGCATCCAGAATCTCGTCTAAATTCAGCGATTGGCGAATTTGTTGAGTAACTTCAGCAATTAGCCGTTCCCGTGCTGCTTGTTGTCGCAACACTTCCTCCGCTTTCTTGCGCTGAATCATTGAGCCTAATTGGGTCGCGACTGCATTGACGAGTTGGAGCGATCGCTCATCCGGCGTGATTTCCTGCTCATGAAAAAATATCAAAACTGCCAGCACTTGATGGTCGAAGGCGATTGGAATTCCTAAGACTCCTTTAAGTCCCGCTTGCTTGGCAATTTGACTCCGCAGAAAAAGGGTCGAGTTCTCCTGCGTTATGTCTGCGATCCATTCCACTTGTTGGGACAGCCACACTCGTCCTGGCAATCCCTCCCCAAGAGAAAAACGAAACGCCTCACTCTGGCGTCGAAATTCATCAAAACGGATATCCTCGTACCAACATCGACAATATTCAAGTACAGTCCTCTTCGAGGAAGGCATCCATACTTCCCCAATATCCCAACCGAGATTTTGACAAAGATTGATTAAAATGACTTCTAATGCTTCTTCTACATCAGCAGCAGAACTAATTGCTTGAGTTGTAGTCAGTAAAAGTTGTAATTGTGTATTCTGAGTTTGCATCTGTAACTGAAACCGCCGCAGCCGTAATTGATGTTCAATTCGTACTAAAACCTCAATCGGCTCAATCGGTTTGGTGACGTAATCTACTGCCCCTAATGTAAAAGCATTCACCTTATCAAAGGTTGCATCTAAAGCACTGATGAAAATAACTGGGATACTACAGGTTTGCTCTGAGGCTTTCAACTGTCGGCAAACTTCATACCCATCCATATCCGGCATTTTGATATCGAGCAAAATCAAATCGGCAGGGCTTGCCTGAACTGATTGCAGCGCTAGCTTACCACTCAGAGCAACACGCACTTTATATCCATGATTTGACAAAATTTTAGTTAACAAACTAACATTTGCTGGAGTATCGTCTACTACCAGTATTTTCTCTTTTAATTTTAAATCTTGACCCTGATCCATAAAGTGTTTTTATCGTTATTTTTGACCAATCAGCAGATAAGTCATCATCTCCCCCTTCCCTTTTATTGAAATAGTCCCTCGTTCTTGGAAAAGGAACTGTTCTTTTAAGCGTTCGTAAACGGCAGCCGTTACCTGAGTTTGACCAGGAATCCCACTTGACTCCATCCGGGAAGCCACATTCACGGTATCTCCCCATAAGTCATAGCTGAATTTTGTTAAACCAATTACTCCAGCAACTACAGGCCCAATATTAATTCCTATACGAAGACTGAACTTTTCATTAATTTGGGTATTGAATCTAGCAATAAAACTTTGCATATCCAACGCTATTTTGGCAATTGATGAGGCATGATCCGCTCTCGGTATTGGTAGTCCTCCTACTACCATATATGCATCTCCAATTGTTTTTATTTTTTCTAATTCATGTCGATTAGACAATAAGTCAAATTCAATAAAAATTTGATTGAGAATTTCTACAAGTTCAGTTGGAGTTTTTGTGGATGCAAAGTTAGTAAACCCTACTAAATCAGCAAATAAAACACTAACATCAGAAAAACTATCGGCAATAACTTGCTGCTTTTGTTGTAACCGCTCAGCAATTGGTTTAGGTAATATATTTAATAAAAGTTTTTCTGTTTGCTTTTGAGCCAATTTTCGCTCTGTGATATCAGAAACCGTCCCCTCATAATAGAGAAGTTTTTCTTTTGAATCGCAGACTGAACGCGCGTTTTCAGAAATCCAAATAATTGTCCCATCTCGGCGATAAACTTGAGACTCAAATCCCCTGACAGCATGATTAGAATTCATTTCTTCTATAAATTCACGCCGTCGATTCGAGTTAACATAAAGTTGTTCTTCAACATTTTGACTACTGTTTATTAATTCTTCTGGAGATTCATACCCATAAATTTTCGCCAGTGCTAAGTTAGCGCTCAAATAACGCCCGCAAGGTGTTGTTTGATAAATTCCTTCTACTGCATTTTCAACAATACTGTGATAGCGTTCTTGAGTAATTCTGAGAATTTCTTCAGTTTGCTTGTGATAGATTAAAGGACTTAATTGTGTAGCTACTGCGGTTACTAAATTAATGGTATGTAAATTAATCGGAACCGAACCTTTTTTATAGAAAACCAGAATAGCTAATACTCGTTCGTTTAGTATAATGGGAACTCCAAAAGCAGATGCTAAGCTAGCATTTCCTATTTCCTCGCCTAAAATCGGCAAATCTCCGGAATTTAGAATCTTTTCTACCCATTCTGGTTTTTTAGAAACAAATATTTTACCTGGTAACCCTAGATTAGAAGCCAAGGTAACGGTTCTATTTTGTTTTTTAAAATCCCAGAAACTAGCGTGGCTAGAATACCAATTTTGACTGCATTCTAAAATATTATTATCTTCGGTGGGCAACCAAGCTTCACCATAATCCCATTGAATTGTTATCCCAACTAAGCGCAGTACAGCTTGTAACACGGAAGGCACATTATTTTTGCGACTAATCGCTTGAGTCGTTGCGAGTAAAAGACGAAGTTCAACTTCTGCTTTTCGCCGTGAATCTAGGTGTTCTTGCAATAACTTATTTTGCTCTATCAGTTGCATTTTTAGCTCTCGAATGCGTAGCTGATTCTCGATTCTGGCTAATACTTCTAAGCGTTTAAAAGGTTTTGTGATATAGTCAATCCCACCAACTGTAAAGGCGTTTACTATGTTATTTGTATCATCTAAAGCACTAATAAAAATAACTGGAATGTCGCGAGTTTTTTCAGAAGCTTTTAGACGTTGGCAAACTTCATGTCCATTCATTTCTGGCATATTGATATCAAGCAAAATCAAATCAGGAGGATTTGAATTGCAAGCGTTGAGTGCGAGTTGGCCGCCAGGTGCAACTCGCACTTTGTAAGACTTTTCAGATAAGATGTGGAGGAGAAGTTTTAAATTTGCAGGATTATCATCAACTACTAGGATATTAGGTCTAGCGATAGATACTTCCATTGGATTATAAGTCTTTCACAGATTGAATCAATATCAACAATTGCTCAAATTGGTATTGATTAACTAATGTCATTAAACTTTTTGATAACACATCATTTTTGGGATGCAATTCCTCAATTAGTGTAGCGATAATTTCTAAATCTCCCTCAACAAGAGCCTGATATAAATCTTCTAACCAATTTTTAGGTAAATCAGCCAAGTCGGCAGTATTTAAGACTGGCAGTTCCAGTATTTTTTTCTCAGATGTAGCAGCCATTTCCTCATAAGTAAAAGAGACATCCAAATGCTTATGGATAGCATTAAAAATATCTTCTTCTCGAAAAGGTTTGCGTATAAAATCATCACAGCCAGCTTCAATAACAGATGCTTTATCTTCATTTAAGGCGCTGGCAGTCAGGGCAATAATCGCAGTACGAGAATTGGCTAATGTCTTTTGAACTGAAGGTTTCTGATTCTCTCGCTTTCTAATCTGTTTAGTGGCTTCATAGCCATCCATTATCGGCATTCGTATATCCATCCAAATTAGATGAGGTGAACTACGTTCCCAGATTTCTAATGCTTCTTTGCCATTAGAGGCTTCTAGTAATTCAAAGCCAAGAGGCTGGAGGAGCTTAAGCAGCAGTTGGCGATTAAAATCGCTATCATCTGCGATTAGTATTTGATAGCGAGGTTGCTGGGGCGCGAGTGCAATAACGCGGCGGTTTTGGAGGGGGATTGCAATCTCGCTGGCAGCGATAATATTTGCTTGAATGTTAAATTTAAACGTTGTTCCCTTTGCAAATAAAGCACTTGTATCGTCACTAAATTCCCTGATGGGGGTTCCAGGAGTGAAAACTTTGCCACCACTAATGAGGGTGATTTCACCTCCCATTAAATGGATAAATTGACGGCTAATTGTCAATCCTAAACCAGTTCCTTCTTGTACTTGTTGACCAGCGGCTGTTTGCTCGAAAGGTTTGAATACTTTGTCAAGTTCTTCGGAAGCAATACCGGCGCCCGTATCGGAAACTTCAAAAATAATTGAGGAAAGGGTAGAAAAAGAAGGAAATTCGGAATTTGTTGTTCCTAATTTCACTTTAACTAAGACTGTTCCGGAATCGGTAAATTTAACGGCGTTACTTAGTAGGTTAATCAACACTTGACGCAACTTTACTTCATCTGTGCGGAGGTATCGGGGAACATCAACACCACAATCAAATTTTAGGTTTAAGTTCTTTTCTGTAGCTTTCAAAGAAAACATCGCTTCGACATCATTTAGCAAGCTGTAAAGGTCGAAGTTATTTTCACTCAGCGTCATGCGTCCAGCTTCAATTTTGGACAGGTCAAGGACTTGGTTAATCAGTGTCAGCAGATGTTCTCCACTGCGACGAATGATCGTGAGATTTTCTTGCTGTTCTGTTGAAAGATTGGGGGCACGACTCATGAGGTGGGAAAAGCCTAAAATGGCATTGAGGGGGGTTCGGAGTTCGTGACTCATGTTGGCGAGAAAGATGCTTTTGGCGCGGTTAGCAGCCTCAGCAGCTTCTTTGGCTCGTTCAAGTTCAGCTTCTACTATTTTACGAGTGGTAATATCGACTCCGATTCCTAAAACGCAGATTTTATCACTTGCAGGTGGATGCAGAGGAATCTTTTGCCACTGAAACCACTTATCTTGGTTATTTGCGCCTGTCACTTTTTCTTCGGGAATAAATAAGGCTTGACCCGTTTCAATGATAGAGCGGGTTTCTTGGAGGAAATGCTTAACATCCTCTAAGAATGGATGGAAGTCTACATCCCGTTTACCCACCAGTTCTTCGACAGTCGTGTTGTAGAGCTTGGCAGCAGCTTTGTTAAGCAGCACAAAGCGTCCTTCCCAGTCTTTTACAAAAATGGTGTTGGGGTCATTATCAATTACCTTTCGCAGGAATTCTTGTTGCTGCCGAAGAGCTTCTTCAGCAATTTTGCGATCGCTAATATCTAGAAGTACCCCCCGCCAAATTATGCTGCCATCAGCTTGGGATTCCGGGCGAGAACTGGCAGCTAGCCAACGAATGGCACCATCTGGGTGGAGATAGCGCCACTCATAATAGAAAGGCATTAAATTGTTGAGGCTGATTTTTAAAGCGGCGTTATAACCAGGGAGGTCTTCTGAGTGATATCGAGCTAATATGGCAGAGAAATTTTCCATCGCCTCGTGAGCGGAAATCCCTAAAAGTTCGCCACACCCTTCACTGATGTAGTCTAGAAAATGTCTGCCGTCAGCACAGTAAGTGTAGGTGAAAACCGCACCGGGAAGGTTATCGGCAAGGCTTCGCAAGCGAGCTTCGTTCTCCCGTAAAGCTTCTTCTATTCGTTTGCGATCGCTAATATCGATAGCATGACCGACAACTCGAAGTGCCTGTCCGTCTGCGCCTCGCACAACCACCCCATAATCGACCATGTGAGTGTAGCGATCTTCTCGGTGACGGAACCGATATTCAAGCATATACTCATTTTGATGAGCGATCGCCTGGGAAAACGTTCGCGAAACCTGCGGCAAATCCTCCGGATGGACGCGATCAACCCACCACTGACCTGTGAGTCCAGCTTCTTCGGGACGGTATCCACTCGTTTCATAGAGTCCCTGCGTCCGCAGAACAATATTCTGCTTCAGATCCCAGTCGTAAACATATCCTTTAATTGCCGATGCCGCTAGCTGAAAACGTTCGTTGCTCTCTTTGAGCGCTTGCTCTGCCCGTTTGCGCTCGGTGATGTCAATCGCCACACCTCCAACAAGGCGTTCTCCAGAGAGGTTCGCCAGCGGAAACTTGTATACCAGAAAATCCCCGATTGTGCCGTCCGTTCTGGGAGCTTGTTCGATCGCCTCTACTGACTGATTCGTTTGGATGACTTTCCGAATGTTTTCCAGATACTGTTGCGCGAATTCATCACTATAAAGCTCTGTAACAGTTTTTCCAACTACATAGCCTTCTGGGATTTGGAGTATCTGGCGGTAGGTTTTGCTAGAGAAAACAATTCGCCCATTTTCATCCGTGATCCAAGAAGCCGCCGGACTGTTATCCATGAACCCATGAAAACGGGCTTCGCTTTCTTTTAATGCCAGTTCTGCCTGTTTGCGAGCCGTAATATTCGCGAATGAAGATACCACTGCATACGGCAGAGATTCGCCAGCCCGAAATAGAGGTTGGGCGTTAATAGAAATCCAGGTTAAGCTACCATCTGGCTTGTAAACTCCCATTACTACATCAGAGCAAGGTTCGCCAGTTCGTAGCGTCACCATTGCTGGGTGTGCCTCTCCTGGGAAGGGCGAACCATCTTCACGAATGGCTCGCCAGCTGGGATCGAGGGAAGTTCGCCCCATCATTTGCTCGCGAGACAAGCCGAGAATTCTGTTAGCACTGGCATTACAGGTATGGATAACACCGTTGGCATCCTGCAAAACAATGCCTTCTGCCATTGTTGTCACGACTGAACGATAGCGTTCTTCGCTTTCCTCTAAAGCAGCCGTGAAACGTTGGCGTTCTGTGATATCTCGCACGATACAAACCACTTCATCAGCACCACTTTTGACGATGCGTGTCTCGTAGTTGTGAATGCCATCGGGTTTTTCCACCTCGTGTTCGTAGGTTTGTCGCTCTCCGGTTTCAACTGCTACCCGAAAATACTCTAGCAGGTCATTTTTAACCTGTTCGGGCAACGGTAAATCCCATAAGTTTCTGCCAATTAAAGCTTCAGGCAGCATCTGAAAGGCTTCTTCGCCTGCTTTTACGTCTAAATAAGTGCCGTCTATCCGGTGCCGGAACATTGCATCGGGAATCGCGCTCAAAAGCGCCTGCATTCGTTCTTCATTCTGATGCAAGGCTGCTTCTACCTGCTTTCGTTCGGCAATCTCCTGCTCTAGCTGGGCATTGGTTTGGGCTAGTTTAGCAGTGCGCTCTTGTACTTGGCTTTCTAAAGTACGGTTGTAGTCGGCAAGCAGATGTTCTGCTTGCTTGCGCCAGGTGATGTCAACGAGCAAGCCATCCCAAATAATGTCACCATTGGCTTGCTGTTCCGGGCGGGAAGTGGCTTGCACCCATTTCAAGTCACCAGAAAGCGAGGTAATGCGACCTTCCCAGTACCAAGGCTGCAAGTCTCTAGCAGAAACTAGGATGGTTTCATTTAGCAAAAGCAGGTCATCGGGATGCACCGCATCCCAGGCAATCTGAGGATTTTGGACGATCGCTTCTGGTTCATATCCATAGATATCACGAGCGCCAGAACTCATGTAAGTAAACTCATGGCTGCCGTTTGGATGGAGGATGTACCGGAAAATTACGCCCGGTACATTTTCCGCGAGATGGCGAAACTTCGCTTCGCTTTCCCGCAGCGCGGCTTCTGCTTGTTTGCGCTCCAGGTTTGCTATGTGCTGGTCTTCCAGACTGCGATAAGCGATCAGCGCAACCGCAGAGCCAGTCATGCCGATTAGCGGGGCAACGACAGGGAGCCACCAGCTGGCTAAAAAAGCGAGGTAACTGCCACCCGTCAGAATTCCCCCGATTAGGCAAATGCTAACCCCAGAGACGATCCATCTGGCGGCAACATTCTGTTTCAAGGGGTTGAAGCGAAGTAACGTCCAACTCACTCCACCGCCAATGAAACACCAGACCAAAATCCATAAGGCTTCTTTTGGTTGAGACCAAACCTGGATCAAAGGACGACCCTCTAAAGCACCACTCAAAATTTGACTGATTAAATTGGCATGAATGACGACGCCCGGTAATCGTTTGGGAGTCGCAAAGAGACTACTACTATAAGGGGTGAAGGAAAGGTCATTGAAGCTAGAGCCGATTGCGCCGATTAAGACAATGCGATCGCGTAAAAGATTGGGCGGGATGCGGTTCTCTAGAACATCCGTCATCGATACCGTGGAGAAATTTTCTAACATCCCCCGGTAGTTCAACAAAATCTGGTACCCACCAGAATTGGCACGAACGTAACCGCCTTCATTTCCCGTAAATGGGGTAAATACAGCGTTCCCTAATCGCAATTTATTAGCACCAATGCTCTGGAGGCTAATCTTTTCTTTTTCCAGATACATTAAAGCCAGCTTTGCGCCTAAGCTCAGATGGGTTTTACCATCAGATGTTCTAATAGACAACAACCCTCGACGGACTTTGCCATCTGCATCTAACACCAAATCCGCGAGTCCCACTTGGTTCAGACGATTCAACGCTGGGGGTGGAGCAACCGGATTTCCTACCGCTTTTTCGACACCCACTAGATTAGGCGTAGATTCAAATACTTTCACCAGTGCTTGATGACCAGGAGGGACTGGCAAATCTCGATAAATATCCAAGCCAATGGCTCTGGGTTGCTGAACTTTCAGTTTTGCGACCGCTTCAGCTAACAGAGCATCAGAAATAGGCCATCGTCCCACCTTTTCAATATCTGATTCATCAATAGTAATAATTACAATACGGGGATCGATTGGTTCACGAGGTCGCCAGCGAAAAAATTGATCCAATATCGCCAAGTCAAATATTTGCAGTACGCCTAAAGAACTTGTAGCGATGACTGTGCAAGCCACAATCGGAGCTGTAATCAGTAGCCCGCGCCATTGCCGAACTTGGTTTTTAAGTTTTTGTACCATTAATTTATGAGCATCAAAAATAAGGGGAAGGGGAAAAGGAAAATGCTTCTTCTTTCCCTATTTCCCTTATCGATTTTGGCAATTGATTGATGCTTGAATTTAATTAGGCAGCATCCGACTCAACTCGCCTGCTTTCCGTCCTACGTATATTTGCTGAACTAATTCAATCCTTTTCTGCCCTACTCTTAAATCCTCAAAACCTTAGATTTTCCCATAGCCTAGTTTAAAAGTGGCTTGGTAGCGATCGCTTGTAGTCCAATTGAGTTTAACAATTCCTGCCATGTTGAAGCCAAAGTTGCTTCACTCGGCTCTAAGCGTCTAGCTTCAGCTAAACTTGCTACGGTATCGAACCAAATCCCGTGTTTTCCATACAGAGCAGCACGCTCTAGTAGAGGTTGATTCTGAAGCTGGCTCATTACCTCGGAAGTGAGTTTAACTCGTCGAATTTCTCCTTGTACCCCAGGACTACCGGGTCTGAGTCCTTGTTCGCCAATGATGATAAAAGTCCACCGATACTTCTTGTCAATTTCTAGAGGTGGCGCATTATCTGGAAGTTTGAAACTAAGAATGCCTTCTTGACTCGAAATCGGAATTTTTGCTTGGTAATGAAAATTGTTATTTTCGTCTACTAATCCAAAAAATATTTCCTTAGCAGAAGTTGGAGGTACATAAACTAAGAATGTTGGATGCTCTGCTACTGTCAACTTGCTTGTAGCTATTGGCACCAGCGGAGTCACGCACTCGCCTGTAGCGATTACTGCTTGAGGACATTCATCACCACGAGATGCACCTCCTGCGGTGTCATCTGGTTGTCCACGTCCTGGAGGTTCAAAGGTTACGCGACCTATCGAAGTACCCGCTAGAGTTTGAGATTGGTTAACCGACTCGGATTGGGCGATCGCTTTAGTCAAAAAGCTAGGAGCAATAATCAGTCCTAGTGATAAAAAAAATGCAACTAGCGTTTGAGTGGTAAAAGATTTGTGCTGTACCATTTTCTTACCTCAAAAGAAATATTGTACTGAATTTACACCTAATTATTACTGTAATAACACGTAGATTTCTTCAGTAGAAATACTTGGTTGTTGTAAGAAGTTCCCCAGCGAACAGTAATCATGTTTATGGACTTTTAGAGTTTCTATCGAAAGTTAAGGCTAAAAATAGGCAGATAAAGGGTTCGTGAATGCGAGATTCCCGACTTGGTTAAGAAGTTCGGAATCTGAACCGCTAGCTCATAACTCCAATAGGATTGCCATCAATACGGTTCAATTAGTAGAAATATGCAATAATTTTCGCCGCCTAGGAACAAGGGCTATCGAGGCTTTTTAATCTATTGCTGTTTAAGGAATCATCTTATCCGAACCGTTTTGCGATTGCTATGTTACCTGGGGGTAACTCTCTGTTAGCCTCCTAGAAACAGAACCTCCAAAAATTGCGAAGTAAGTGGACTGAAAACTCCTACCTATTCAAAGCCAACTTCCTACTAAAATAAAAGATGACCAGTAAAAAGGATGAGCATATTTTGGCTGTTTTAGCAGAGATATCTGTGCCTGACGAAGGGCTTTAACTTTGCTTTCTCCTTGTAAGAGTTGCTGATAAAATTCGCCCATAAGCTTAGAAGTGGATTCATCTTGCACTGACCAGAGAGTTGCTAAAGTACTGCGTGCGCCAGACCGCACGGCTACTCCTGCTAATCCTAATACCGCTCGCTTATCACCAGTTGCAGTTTGGCAAGCACTCAGAACTAATAGTTCAATCGGATTAAAAGTACTCGGATCTCTAGAACGTAATAAATTCTCGAATTCTTTGACATTTATCCTACCATTCCACGTCAGAATAAAGGTAGAATCTGAGCTAGAGCTAAACTGCCCGTGAGTAGCTAAATGAACAACCGTAAAAGAATTTTTATTCAGATAGTTTTGTAAGTTTACTTCGGTAAAATCCTCATTTATAAATACTTTGGAAGGAACTTCAGACGCGATTTGGCTGACTTCAGCTCCTACTCCTGGCAATGCTGGAAAACCTTGTCGAGCTTCGGTAATTCCGCCTGCTAAAATTTTGTTTCGCTTTTGGGCAAGTAACTGGCTTAACGACGCACTTCCCACTCGTGGTGCAACCAACTGTAAACCCGGAGCTACTACTATATTGTATTTTTCAATGAGATATTGTTTACCGTCGTACAGCGCTGCCATTGGTAAACTTCGCAACGAACCGTCTAGCACAAATACTAAAGTGGCGATATTACTTTTGGTTAATTCTGTTTCAACAGGTTGGATTAACCAGCGATAAACTTGCTGAGACAGACGCAAACGAGCTTCACTTGAAAAAAATGGATTAAGAGATTCTAATAACTGCTCCAGCGTTTCTTCAATATCATTTTTCACTAGCCTAGTCGAGTAATGGCTGAGAGGTTTTCCGGGTAAAGATAAGATTACCTCTAAACGATTTGACAAAATAATGGGGTAGATGACTGCTGCTTGAGGATCGAGTTGATCGATTTGCTGGGGTTGAACATCTAAACAAGCTTCTCGAAAAAAGTTATCTAATTCTGCTAGATGTAGCGCTTCAATGACTTCGCGAGCTTGTTTAATATTGGTTTGGCTGGGATTAGATTCTAACAGTAACTCTACTAACTCACGATAAATGGGTTCGACGTTTTCGCGGAAGGAAAGTTGAACGTCGGGATTCAGCGCGATCAAGTCGCTGCGGAGGGATTGTAAGGTATTAACAGCTTTGGTGTAAGCCGCGATCGCATTCGGAATATCGCCTTGCTGTTTGAGAAGTTTGCCGAGTTGTCCTTCCCAACGAGCCACAATACTAAAAGCATTAATTTCTTGCGCGATCGCGAGTGCTTGTCTAGTCAGATCCTCCGCGGGTTTCCATTGCTGCGTTTTTTCGTACAGGTATCCGAGTTGACCCAGCGCGTAAGATTCAGCACGCGAGTCTTTAAGCATTCGCGCTTGTTCGACAGCTTTTGCTAATATCTGAGCAATCTCTTGAGAATTGACAATCTGCGATCGCTCTCCCCGATTTCCCAATTTTATGAGAGTTCTAGCCAAGTTCACTCGACTGTAAACAGCAGCGCGACTAGGTAAGATACTCTCCAATTGAGACTGGATTTGGGGTAATAATGCTTGGGCTGCGGCTGGTTGTCCAGTTTCTACTAAAAGGCTTAATCGGTTCAGTTGGACTTCTAAAACTAAAAAATTGGGAGAACTCTCTACTATCTTTCGGTAGATTTCCAGCGCTTCTCTCGGTTTTTGTAAAGCTCTAAGAGTATTTCCCAAACTAAATAAACTGGCATTAATCTCTAAGGGAAAGTTTAGCCTTTGGGCGAGTGACAAACTTTGTTCTAAAACCTGCTGGGACTGAGTTAAATCTCCGACTACTTGTAAGGTAACTCCCAGACTTCGCAATCCTGATACTTTAAGCGAGGAATCTGGCAAGTTTTGCAACTGAGTATTTAATTGTTCTAAGTTTGTTTTAGCTTGTCGGTAGAGTCCTAATGCTTGCAAAGCTTGAGCTTGGTTTATCAAACTGCCTAATTTCCCAACGTCGTCGCCTGCTGAAGCGTAAGCTTTTTCAGCTTGTTTCCATGTATCTAAAGCCGCTTCAGTTTGCCCCATTGCTAGCTGGAGACTTCCTTGAGTATTCAAAACTTGGGCAAGAGTGGCTGCATCGGGTTGGGTTTGCAATAAATTGAGACTTTGAGCGATCGCGTTTTTCGCTTGCTCCCATTGACCCAATTCTTGATAAGCGTTCGATAGATAGCTTAAAACGAGGGCAGCGTGGAGGCGATTGCCCTGCGCCTCAAGGTTTTCGAGCGCTTGTTGCCAGAATGCGAGCGCTTCATCAAATCGTCCTGCTTCATACAGGGTTCTGCCTTGTTCTAGTACAAAGGCATCATTCTGTTTAGATTCTGAAGGAGCATCAGAATCCGGAATATTTTTAACAATTGATACCAATTGTGAATCAAAATAAGAAAATTTAAGATTAGTCTGCGCTAGTGCCGGTAAAAATGCTGTCACCAAAAAAAGTGTCAACAAGCTTAGCAAAATCCGATAATGAATACTTTTTATAAGCCACCTTATTTTTAGCATAAAAGTTTTTGCAAAATTAAAGGGTTATTCATATTTCTCTGTTTTTATCTGCGGTTCAAAAGATAAAAATTCTTTTGCAATAATTCTCTAGCAATCTAAAGTTAGTTTTAAAATTTAATAAACCGCAAAGGACACTAAAGAAAAGAGACGGAAGATTCCATGAATAATTGAAGATTGTTATATTACTTAGAAACACTGCAACTAGCAATTTCATCCCAGGAACTTTGAGCCACACCATTGATAGATTTGGAAACCAACTCTACCTCACCATTAGAATTTTTTACCCATCCAGTTGCCTCCACCATTGGAGTACGTGCAGAGGCAGTCTTGGAAACGGACACAGGTAAGGAGGTATTACCCCTAGGGAGGCGCAAATCCCGCCATACTGTACTTCCTAACAAAGTTTCATTGGGATCTGCTGGCAAGCCGCCGCGTCCAGTGACAACAAAACTATTCCCCCTAGAAGCCAAACAACCTTGGGAAATTTGTTTGCTAATGTCAGTAAAATTTTCTGGTAGTGCAACTAAGCCAGAAGAAGGGTTCACATCAGCAGTATTAATTTGGACAATCCCACTGAACTGAGTTCCTCGACTAGAAGTGGCGGTGATATCGCTATTTGAAGTTTTAAAGATGCCGCTAGCATTGATTCTTACTTGACCCCCAAAGCTTTGTTGAGCATTGGCAGTAATATCGCTATTTTCTAACGCGACTAACGTTTTTGTATTAATAATGATGTTGCCACCATTGGTACTGATATCATTATTTGCAATTGTCTGACCCGTATCAAACAGGATGATGTTACTGGCATCAGTCGTAATTAGGCTGTTGCGCCACAATCGCAAATCTTGAGATTCAATCGTAATATTTCCCTGTTCCGCCTGTCGCTGAGTCGCTCTAATAATCGAGTTATTATCTAGCTCAACTATGGCAGCGCGAATATTAATATTACCAGCATTGCCTTTCCCAAAATTAGCAACATTAATTGTTGCCCGCTCCCGAAAGCTCAATCTGTTAGCAATTACTGTTACGTTACCCGAATTTCCCGTCAACGGCGGTGGAGAACTCGCAATATTGCTTAAGCTAGTCCTAGCATAAAAACCGCTACCAATTCCCCCAGTTGCAGAAGTTCCTCGTATTTGTACGTCATTAGCTCGAACTGTTATGTTGCCACTTTGACCTGCGCCAAAGGTAGACACAGAGATCACCGCTCCATTTTCAAGAGATAGTTGTTTAGCATCAATAATGACATCACCGCCAACTCCAGTTGAGGCAAAAGTAGGATTAGAAAAAATACCCGTCAGACGCGATCCATTTGCTGAAAGACCGCCCAAGAGAACATTCCTCGCTTGCACTCGTAAGGTACCAGAATTCCCTGAAGCGTTAGTCCCCATACCAATGGATGCTCCATCTCTTAGTAGCAACCTATCTGTTGTAATTGTTAAATTGCCGCCTTTTCCCTCACCATTCGTCTGAACAAAAAAGCCGCTACCGATTCTGCCATCGGCTGTTCTACCAATCAGTTCTACAGTATCCAAAACATTGATGGTGGCGCTTCTCCCCGGTTGAGATCCTTCTGTGAGGGATACGATGAGCGAACCTTGTTCTAGTTTCAGATTTCGGCTTTGTATCTGAAACGAACCTCCCTGTGCGCCGCTGCTATCCACTGAAGCAGCACCCGATAAATTAATACTTCCTAATTCTGCAAGTTGTTGTTCATTGTTGAAGTTGATTTGTTCGCTGCTGACTTGCATTGGCAATGAGCCACGAGTAACTGACCAAAGCTCAATTGCTCCCGACTCAGCCTTTAAATTACCGCCCTCTAAGGCAATTTCTCCCCCGACTAAAGCTAAAGTTTTCCCAGGTTGCACCGCTAGACCCTCGGTTTTCGTATTCGGCTCTAGTCCACCTGTCTGTCCGAACCTGAAATTGTGTCCCGATCCTTGAACGCGAATAACTCCTGCGTTTGAATCGTTAAATTGTAAGCCTATCGGAACATTTATCGTTAGCAATGGGGGGGCGCTAGGCTTAGTAGCGCTAAACTCAGTTCCATTGCTAAATCGAATGCTGTTAGCAGTCGAAGCGAGAAAGGAACCACCTATATTAAGTTTGGCATTTGGACCAAAAGTAATGCCGTTGGGATTGATAAAAAACAAATTAGCTGTGCCGTTCGCTTGAATCAATCCATCAATATGAGAAAGATTGCTACCTGTAACGCGACTGAAGATGTTTTGAGTCTCTACGGCGTTGTTGAAGAAAGCTTCAGTATTTATAGGAATGGAAAATTCTGTAAAGCTATGAAATAGATTGCCGCCTACTTGCGTGCCGCCCTCAATTCGGATGGCGTTGCCTTCGGGGATAGCAATGGTATTATTTGGCAGCGTAGCATCCGGAATAATTTGTGCTAAGGTGCAGCTAGAATTATTTAACCATAAAAGGAAAATCGTACCAGTCACCCAGAGAAAATGACCAGGCTGGCTCACAGTTTTTAAACTCAAAGGTAGCGCTTGCCTACAGTATACGCGATCTACAACTTGCCCTAGGGAAAATACACCCTAAACTTCTAGGGAAACGTAGATTGTAATACAAAATGTGGGATGGATAGCTCCTATAAAATAGTTTATCATTACCGTGTTTTCCTGAATAGATGACCTATTAAAAAAAGGGATTTGCGCTCAAAGAGTACAACAACAGGAATTTAGATGGAGAAGTTTAAGTTGTGTTAGTCAAAAGATAAATAGACGGATTAGAGAGAATGTTGGCAATTTGGTTCTGGCTAAAACCGAATTGGCTGAAGCTATGGAAGAGATTCGCCTTTTCGCCTGAAAGAGTTCCGCTAGTGATGTCGAAGTGAACCGGAAATCGTCTTTTAAGACATCGCCCTTCTGTATAATATGGATGCCAGTGCCATCGGTCGCAGAGACAATCGACTGTGCCTGTGCCGCTGCGCTGAATGCAAAAGCATTCCCATGTAAAAGCTAGAACAAGAGAAGAAAGAAAACCGAAAACAATTGTGCTAAGTTTTAGTTGCTTGTTGGCTTTGTTCGGAGTTTCAATAGATAGCTAATTTGATGCGTGGATGATTTTGTATACTTTAAAAGGAGGGAGAATTGATTCATCTAAAATGATTTTTTCAACAAAAACCTTAGGGCGTGTCATCAATTAGATAAGCTAGAGCAAGAGAGAGAAGAAAAGGCTGAGCAATGACACGACGGTATGCCCTGCGCGATGACCAATGGGAGCGGCTCAAAGACTTGTT
>NZ_JAMPJZ010000076.1:0-25326 GCF_039961835.1 Trichocoleus sp. ST-U1 | reverse complement strand
CAAGGATTCTAAACTAAGCATGGGGTGGTGAGATGCGTTGAGAATTAGGTACTTTCAACTGTATCTGTTCCACCCCTCCTTATCCCGAACTCACGTTAACTAGCAATTTTTGGTCAGTGGTTAGCCGGTAGTCAGAAATTCGGTTTTCAATTAGTAGAGACAAGGATTAACAAGATAAGTCCCAAGTGATTCGTGAAGGCGAGATCCTCCACTTCGAGAGAGAATCCAGGGATCTGAAGGGATAGATCGCAATTAAACTCGTCCGGCTAGATGCGTTAGCTGCTTGATGTTGAGAAGATGAAGCGTCTCCTGTGCCGGATCGATTTTAATCCAGCCTTTACTTTCCAGTTTCTCGATAATTTTGCTAGTGTCTTCAACACCAATATCTGTAACGTTAGCCAAATCTTTAGAGGGAATATTATAGATTTCCATTCCTTTTTCAGTGGCTTCACCATAGTTTTCTCCCAAAGCAATCAGCGTGTTCGCTAATTTTACGGCTGGAGGTTGATGACGCATTTGAAAGCGGAGGTTCGTTTGGCGCAGACGCTTCACCATCAGTTGCAACATCCGGTGGTGCAACTGCGGATCTTTGAAGAGGGTTTGAATGAAGCGTTGGGCAGAGACGCTGAGCAATTCTACGGGCGAGAGGGCAATCACATCGGTTGAGCGGGGAGATTCATCAAGAATTGCCATTTCCCCAAAAAAATCACCTTTGCCCAAGATTGCTAGGGTAACGACATTCTCCCCAGAGAGCCGTCGGACTTTCACCCAACCCGACACGACAAAATAAACTGCGTTTCCCCAAGCGTCTTCCATCAAAACCGCTCTGTCTGATGGGTACTCGTGTTCGACTGCGACAGACAAAAGCCATTCTAATGTCTCTGGAGCGGCAGTGTTAAAGAGGGGAAACAGCTCAGAAAAAGCTTTGGTCTGCATGAAAGGAAGTGTGAACTATAAAGTATGAATTATCAAGTTTAAAGTTTGAACGAGCAAGTCTGGAAAATACGATTATCTAAGCCGGGATATTCGTCGATATATCCTTTATGATTTATCCTACCCTACTGCAACGGGTGCGAATTCGTTCGTGCAGGCTAAGGCAATCGGTGGCACATTACAGCCTTGATTTCATCCATCGCTTCAGCGATCGCGATCTGCCTCTTTCTGGGAGCATTCATGCTTTTTTCTTCAGCTTTCAGGCAAGAAGCTGGTTACTCCTACGCTCTTCATTACATCACAGATGAGCCATATTGTCCTTTGACTTGGGATCAAGGTTCGCGCGATCGCTGGGCATTCGTTTGAGTCCTTCCAGTTGTTGCTCGATGCTCGTAAGCAAGTGATGCACGGCTGGCAGGGCTTCTATCTGAGCTGGGTTTGAGGCGGGATGGGATGAAGTACGGAGAACTGAGTCTGAGGCGCTGGCATGGCATATCTGATTCATCTTGCGCTGGAGCTTCTGGGCAAGATTTAAAGCTTCCCCCCAGAGATTTTCTAGTTGCTGCTGCTGATAAGCTCTCAAAGCTTCTCCGCGAAACACTTGCATAACTGCCTCATCTCCGTACTCACCAGGGATGATTTGCAAGCGCAGTAACAGATGATTGTGCTGATAGCATCGCTCAATCTCCACCACTTTGGTTTGTTCGACTGGCATTAATTGCAGATTTCCGATTCGCTTTAGCTCGTCGATGACTCCTTGAAGTATGGGTAGCGCCAATCCTGGGATCGCAAACTGCAAGACATTGTTTCGGCTACAGAGAATGTTTCCTTCATAGAGCTGTCGTTCGCAATCCAGCCGATCGATGGTTCCATTCAGCACCCGCTTTAACAATTCTTTTAACATCTGCTGGGGCGGTAGGGCTGCCAGATTAGCAGTGAAACCAGATAAGTGATGCTGCGATCGCTCTTGCCATTGAAGGGAGGGATTGCCAGCGGGTGAAACTGTGGCGTTGCGCTTCACCTGCTGCGATTTTCTCAAAGGTGTTTCTGGAGCTGGTTGCTGCACTTGAGCGTTGGGGCGATCTGCCTCCACTTCGACCAGTTCTTCCGGACTATCGACAATCAGAGTTGGGAGGGTTTGCCGTTCTATCGGATCGGAATTTTTGCTTGGGCTTTCTCGATCTGGCTGCGTGTCTAAGTGTCCAGTTGCCGGCGTGGGCGGTTCGGTATGGGCTTGTTGTTTGCCGATGCCCGTATTGTGTTTCAAGTACGCGCTGAGGATTGCCTGGAGAGCGTCAGCGGCTATCGGCTGGGTTTCTAACGAGTAGTTTTGATAAGTTAGGATACGACGGACATAATCCAACGAGACTGTGTCTGTTGGATTTACCATGCCCAGTTTCAGGCAGGTGCCTTCTAAGGTGATGGGCAAAATTTGATAGTACAGACAGGCTTCAAAGGGTAGGAGCTTGTCAATCAATCTAAACATTTGATTTGCATCTATCAGAGCCACCCAGGAAAAGAGTGGAGAGGGTATCAGCACCAGTAGTAATTACCAGCCGCAGCTTGGTTACTCCGAGTGCGGTCATGGCGAGTTACAGAACTTGAGTTGTGAATATCCTAGATGCCCCTGCTATCGAGTTTCAGCTATTATCTAGCACATTGTTCTGAATAAATCAGTTTTATCCATATAGTTATAGTTATGCTACCCCTCTGGGAAGAAAATATTGCTAGTTGTTGAAAACTAGGTTAAGAATCGCTCCGCAAGGCTTGAGCGGCTAGATAAAGTTTGCTCCATTCGCCCATAACCTGGTGATTTTTCAGGTTCAACTCAGCTGCGATCGCGTCTAGGGTTTTGCCTGCTTTCAAACCGTCAATCAACTGGCGCTGCACGGAGGGGAGAGTGGCGTAGAATTGCTCCCACTCGATTAGGGTCAACCCCAGGTTGTGTTCTTGCAATGACGCTTCTAGCCAACTGGCAACTAATTCTGGCTGGCTTTTAACGGCAAAGACGCGAATGGCATGGTAGCTGACTTTTTCGCGCAGTCGATAGACTTCTTTGATCTGTAGGTTTAAGGCGCTAGCAATCGCTTCTTGGGACTTGCCTTGCAGATACAGTGTCAGCCAATCAGCAGCAGATTGACTCACATTTTCGGCTAGATAGTCTTTAAATTCCTGCTTGACAGTGGTACGTAACGCTTGTTGTTCTTCCCAAACTTGATTTTCTTGGTACTGAGTGACTGCTTGAGCGTCTAGCAAACTCACCGGGCTGTCTGTTTCATCGGGCGTCACTTCTTCGGAAACCAGCCGTACCAGTTCGCCATCGGGTACGTGAGTCATGCCGCCTCGCTGAGAACGCCGTAGATAATTCACAAACCGATACACTAACAGCGGTTGGTTGCGAATCGGCCTGAGGCAATACTCTTCGATACTGGTCATCAGTAGGGAATTGCGGAGGCGAGTATCACTAGGAGTACATTGGGCAATCCAAGCAATTTGCTGTTGAATGTAGCGATCGCTGTGTAATAGTTCCTGAATTACTTCTTGCAATACATCGACCACTGCGCGCTGGCGATCGCGCGAAAGCGCCACCCAAGTACGGATTTTATTGCGAAGCAGCACTAAGCTGCCCAAGCGAGTCGTAAGATTCCGATAGGCACGCTCTGGCCCCACGCCTAAATAGCGCTGCCGTAAAATTCGGTAACGATATTCCATTGCTTGCCGAGCAATTGTCATCTGGCTTGGGTTCAGGGCTTCAAATCGTTCTAAATCTTCTCCGATCAGCCAGCGCGTAATACTTTCTTGCATTGCTGCGCTAGAGTCGGGATAGTCGGCTACAATCTGCTCTCGCCAATTCTGTGCCAGTTCTTGGGCCAGTGACATGGAGTTTTGAGTATTTAGCATCGTTTGAGTTTTCAGTTTTGAAGCCGGAAATTCAGACAGAGGAAGACTGACTTCAAACTCATTTTCCTGATTTAAAGTTTGCTCTACAAACCTCATCTCTCACCTCACCCATTTAAGGAGCAACTGACCTCTATTTCATCATGTCTACCTTGAGATAGAAGTGATCGCACCACCCTGGATAGTTTGACTCCTAACATCTATGGAGTGAGATTTTGATCTTATTGCCTTGTGCGTTGAATCACAACATTTAGTTGGTCAACTCATGAGCGATAATGTTAGATTTTGTTAAGTAAAGAATGATTAAGAAAGGTTTACTTTTGACGATGAAAGCCACATTAACAAGATTCAGACAGTGCTAGACTGATTCCCGACTTCTTCACCCTCAGCTTCTCAAAAAACTATGCAACCAGAGCAGACAATCGCTGCTGGGCAACAGTCAAAGGAGGAACAAGAACTCATTTTGAATCCAGTAGACCATGCGATCGCTTTGTTTAACCGCTCCCATCACTTAGTCTTGTTTAATCAAAAATTCAGTCTTCTTTGGGGACTTCCCCCCGAATGGCTGGGTCTACAGCCGCATTGTAGCGAAGTCTTGGCTGAAGTGGTGGCGCAGGGCTATTGGTCGCAGCAGCAGAGCGAACAAATCGCTTCAGCCCTTAGCGAAACCGAAACAGAATACATTTCCTTTTCCATACAGCAATCTAACGGTATCTGCCTAGAGATAGATACCACACTGACGAGTGATGGGGGACGCCTGTTTACTTTCCGCGATGTCACCAGGTATCAAGACTACCAGGTAACTTTAAACGCTGAGGTGAGGCGGCTGACTTTTTTAGTAGGTTTGATGGAACGGTTGCAGCCTGCCAGTGACTTGCAGACAATCGGAAAATTTGCACTTTCCTATCTGGTGGAGACAATGGGTGCAGCGTTCGGCGATGTCAAGGTAATTACGGGTCAAGGCATTGATGCCTATGCCGATATTCTCACCAATCAAATTTCTGGTCGATTCATCGCGACTCACGGCGAAGCTGCCGTTGCCGAGATGCAAGCCTTTCTCGATCGAGGGATTCCCTATGGTCAAGGGTTATTGTGGCAAGTCGTAGAAACCGGCAAGCCAGTATTTGTTGACGATTATTCTAAACATTCCCAGGCAGTGTCGGCATTTCGCCATCCGGCAATTGGTCAACTGGGCATTTTTCCCATTCCCGCCGCCAATGGCAAGATTATTGGCGTCTTGACGCTGGAATCTCGCACTCATCAGAGACTTCAGGACGCTCCCCAACAGGATATACTCCTGGTCGCTTGTCGCACGCTGGGCGTTGCCATTGAAAGGGCCCAGGCGCAAGAACACCTGCGCGAAATTAATCAGAATTTAGAACGGGCTTCCCAAATGAAGTCTGAGTTTCTGGCTGCCATGTCCCACGAACTGCGGACACCCCTCAACAGCATTTTAGGGTTTTCGGACTTGTTGCTGCGGCAAATTGCCGGTTCCTTGAACGAACGCCAGATTAAATACGTGCGGGTGATGGAAGAAAGCGGTCAACACCTGTTGCAGTTGATTAATGACATTCTGGATCTCTCCAAAATAGAAGCCGGAAAGGCAGAACTCGAACTCCAGCCAGTTTCCATCCTGGATCTTTGCAGGCAGTGTTTGCAAATGATTCAACCCCGTGCGGATAAAAAGCGACTTGCCTTAACCCTAGAAATAGACTATCGGCTGGGGCAGGCATCTTTAGATGAACGCCGTGTCCGCCAGATATTAATTAATTTGCTCTCCAACGCTGTCAAGTTTACCCCAGATCGCGGGCAAATTAAATTGAGTGGACGACTGGCTTATGGCACCCAGTTGATTGGGGAATTTCGACCGGATCGCAGCCCGGTGAATCCTAGCACGCCTTTCTTGTGTCTTGAAGTCAAAGACTCAGGTATCGGGATTTCTAGAGATAAGTGGCATTTGCTGTTTCGCCCTTTCCAGCAGGTGGATGCTTCCTTAACGCGGCAACATGAAGGAACTGGGTTAGGTTTGGCGCTGACGAAGCGACTAGCGGAACTCCACGGCGGCACCGTCTCTCTGGAATCGGTGGAAAATCAGGGGAGTACATTTCGCGTCTGGTTGCCGGTAACGGAAATGAGTCAAACTTTGACAGAGGCAGCGAACCCAGTGCCAAGCCAACAGCAGTCATCATTGCTCAAAGGTGGTGTATCTTCTGGGAATGCCAAGCGAGTTTTGGTGGTGGAAGATCAAGCTTTCAATCAGGCATTGATTTCTGATGTGCTTGAGTTAGAAGGGTATGCAGTTGAGTTAATTTATAACGGTCGCACGATGATGGAAGCGTTGCAATCGCCTTTTGTGACGCCTAAATCGCTGCCGCACTTGATTGTCATGGATATCCAACTACCGGGGGTGGATGGGTTTGAAATTATCCGTCAGCTCAAAGCCAATCGCTTGTGGAAGTCGGTGCCAGTAATTGCAGTAACGGCAATGGCAATGGCGGGCGATCGCGATCGCTGTTTGGCTGCTGGGGCAAATGGTTACATCAGTAAGCCAATAGATATCGATCTCCTCACGACTACCGTCCGCTCTTTTATGCAGGATTAGAACCCCAAAGAATCCATGAGGGGCAAGGATATCCTGTCCCTATACCCTATACCCTATTTGAATTTGCAAATTGAGAGGTGTGGCAGACCTCTAGGTTTACGGGGTGGGGTTCACCCTTACTGCATCCAATCGAGAATTGTTACCACCAAAGGGCTATCTATCTTTGGGAGAAAGATCATCTCTTGATCGGTTTGTTTTTCGATCTACCAGATGGTTAATTGTCTTTACCGAAGTCCTGTGTTTCAATGATGTTAAAGTTCTCCCAGTTATCGGCGACCTCGGAGGAGTTAGATTTCCATCTATCTACCTACCTGTACTGAAAGAAAACTTGTCAAGCTTAGGAATCGTCAGGGGCATCTAGTTAGAATTACTGGTTCAGCGAACAACTGTTTTAAGTAGTTACACTGAAGGAAAATCATAGGCGCGAGTGTAATGGTGGCTAGCAGAAGTAGTTTTCCATAACAGCGCCACTTGCACTTATATTGTCAGTCCCATGACAAAGCCCTTGCCGCGCATTCTGTTAGTTGATGATGAACCTAATAATTTATTGCTGCTAGAAGAGTTGTTGTATTCGCAAGGATATGAAACTCTAATCGCTTCATCAGGCGTTCAAGCACTGGAAGTTGTCAAAGATTTTCAGCCAGATTTGATTTTACTGGATGTGATGATGCCGGATCTGGGAGGCTTTGAAGTTTGCCGCCGGTTGCGGGAGGATGCAAAGCTACAAACGGTGCCGGTAATTTTTTTGACGGCTTTGGATGATGAAGAATCCAAGCTTCGGGGATTGGAAATATTAGGTGATGACTACTTCACCAAGCCGATTAAAACTACTCTCCTTTTGAAAAAAATTGCGAATACTCTGCGTTTGATCGAGATGCGATCGCAGCATTCCGGGCAACAAATGCAGGAAAAAATTAAAGAAAAAACGAAGCGTCAACTATCAGCGGCATGGCAAATCAATGAATATCTCTCAGAGAAGTTTCGGCTATTTGTGCCGGATCAATTCTTAAGGCGCATTGCACCCGAAGGGGTAGAGTCAATTCAACTGGGGAATGCCAGGGAAGAAGAACTGACGATTTTGTTTTGTGATATTCGAGAATTTACCGCGATCGCTGAAACTCAAACAGCCAGCGACACCTTTGAGTGGCTGAACGCTTTCTTTACCCAGATGAATCAAGCGATCGCCATCAATTATGGATTTATTGATAAATTTCTGGGAGATGCGCTGATGGCGGTGTTTGACCGCACGGGAAACCACGGACAGGATGCTTTAAGTGCGGCGGTGGCGATGGTAGACAGCTTAAATCGGTTTAATCGCGATCGCCAACAATACAACTTGGAGCAGCCAGTGAACATTGGTATCGGCATTCATACAGGCGTTGCCATGATTGGGACAGTGGGTTCAGACCGGCGCATGGACTCTACTGTAATCGGCGATGTCGTGAATACTGCCGCCCGACTAGAAGAATTGACAAAGCTTTACGGCTGTCACATCCTTGCCAGTGATGCCGTTATTGCCCAGATGAGACAACCGGAGTTATTCAAGTGTCGGTTGATTGACCGGGTGATCCCTCGCGGTAAGCAGCAAGCAGTTGACCTCTACGAAGTCTTGGGTACGCAAACTCAACTGTTCCATCAAGCAAAGCTACTTTATTAATTCATCTGAATTAATGCAGCTAGCTGATGGTGCAATATAAAGCTTATCCGGAACACAGCAATAGTGTGTGCCAAAGCGTCTCATTTATGCATCTGAAAATTGCTGCTATAGGATCTGGATAACAGCCGCAAGATTTAATGAATTGTAAGCTATATAGTTTTGCAGCCTTACAAGCTTAATTTATGCTCAGCGGTCAAAAACTTCAAAATAGACTTATGTATTTTAAATTACAGATTTGCTGCAAGTTATATCCCTAGAAAGAAGCTGCGGCAAACGGTATGCAGTTATTTTAGTTATTCAGGACAGCCAATCTGAGACATAAAAAATTTCCTGGGAGTCTTCTATATCTCCTGGGTATTTTTATGCACAAAACAACCATTAATACCTGGACATAAAATCAATGGAAGCTCAAGAAAACGTACCAGCGAATAAACCTAGCGGGCAGTTGGTGATCATCGGGGGTGCAGAAGACAAGGAGGGAGACTGCACAATCCTCCGAGAGTTTGTTCGCCGCGCCGGGGGTACTAAAGCTCGAATTGTCGTCATGACCGTGGCGACAGAGCTGCCCAGAGAAGTGGGAGAGAACTATATCAGAGTGTTTGAGCGGCTGGGAGCCGAAGACGTTCGTATCGTTGATACTGTTGAGCGGGAAGATGCAACTTCAGCCACTTACTTGGAGGCAATTGAGAAAGCCACTGGTGTATTTTTTACCGGCGGAGATCAGGCTCGCATCACCAGCATCCTCAAAGGTACCCAGATCGATGAGGCGATTCACAGACGGTACGCTGAAGGAATCGTGGTGGGAGGCACCAGTGCGGGAGCTGCCATGATGCCAGATGTCATGATCGTTGAAGGCGACTCTGAGACAAATCCACGGGTTGAAGTGGTAGAGATGGGTCCCGGTATGGGCTTCTTGCCAGGAGTGGTCATCGATCAACATTTCTTACAGCGTGGGCGTCTGGGACGGTTAATTTCTGCCTTGGCACAGCAGCCTGCTGTCTTAGGATTTGGGATTGACGAGAATACAGCGATCGCAGTCAGCGATAACAAGTTTGAAGTAATCGGGGAAGGAGCTGTCACGATTGTCGATGAGTCAGAGCTTACCCATAGCAACATCGGTGACATTTTGAAGGATGAGCCTTTGGCAGTTTGCGGAGCCAAGCTTCATATTCTTCCACACGGATACAAATTTGATCTGAAAACTCGCAAGCCAATTCTTGATTAATTGAAAGTAGGGTGGGCACTTTCCATCCTACTTTTTAAATGCTACCTGTGCCTTTAAAATCTAACTGCCGAGGGATGTCTTTTTTAGCCTTAAGCTTCTTATACTGGAAGTAGTATAAGAAATTACATATCCTTGTAAAGGAGCTAAAAATGAGCGTAGAAGATAGAGCCAGAGCGGTTGCTAAAAACATAGAAGGCAAGGTGCAAGAGGGGCTTGGTCATGTAACCGGCAACCAAAAAGACCAAGCAGAAGGTCAGATGAAGCAGGATGAAGCTGCTGCTATGCATCTAAAAGAAGACCTCAAAGATAAAGCAAAAGAAATTGTAGATCGAGCTTAGGTTTTGTATCAAATTTTCAAGGGGGAAACTCCACAAATCTTAGAAAACCCATTTTCTTAAAGAAAATGGGTTTTAAAGTTTTTTATTAAAGAAATTTTAGCGATTTGGGCAATGGCGATCGCAAATGGTAGAAAGGCAACGAACCATTCACCATTAAATTCAATAAAAAAGAATTGACTTGACTCTGCCCTTTGATAGCTGAAAAGGTTATGCAATCGAATTAGGCTCAAGTAAGCGAATCGCTAAGTTAATAAAAAGGGTGTTTAAAAACGGGAGATACTCAATGAGCAGAGAGATAATGACCGATGCAGTCCGTGTCAATGCGAGAAAAACGGATGCATTCGATATCTTTAACTTCAAGCATTACATGGGGCCAAACCCGTATTTGCAGACGGGGGCGCTAATATTCGATTTCGCCCTAACTGAGTCCGCGCAACCTCCGGCGATTAGCGATTATGTATCGATTATTGGCGATCGCTACCCCCATCTGCGGGATGAAACCTACGAATCTTATGCCCAACTGTTCGCTCGAACCGTGTCAGAAGTGGGAAAACTGGACATGGGGCTGCACCTCAAGCACTGGAGTATCAAGCAACTTCCCGCTTGCACGAAGATTGCCGTAGAATCGCTTCATGCACGCACCAGTCGGGCAGTCGTTTACAGCGTTTGGGATTGGTTTGAAGCGATCGCTCAAGGCAAAGATTTTCGGATTGACGATCAGTTCAAGGCAATGCAGGATCAGTTCCGCTACTCCGTCTACGGCGGGCCGACAGTCTATGCACTGTGGCGTACAGCTTATGAAAAAGGAATTCCCGTTTTTTATCTGTGGGACGAAGGACTGGTTCAATATGGCTATGGAAGAAAGCAGATTCGTGGGATAGCAACGACTTTTGACTGCGATAGCCATCTGGATTCGGACTTTACCACTCGCAAAGATGACTGCAAAGCTTTCTTAGGTACCTTGGGATTCCCCGTTCCCAAAGGTGACATCGTCGCTTCACTGGAAGACGCTCGCGCAGCCGCTAGAGAGATTGGCTATCCCGTCGCTGTGAAGCCGGTAGTGGGCCACAAAGGAATTGGGGTAACGGCTGATGTGCAAGATTCAGAAGAACTGAAATATGCCTTTAGCAGGGCAGTCAATGCGATTCCTAAAGAGCAGCCAGTCCGGATCATCGTCGAAAAAAGCTACAAAGGGTCAGATTTTCGGATGCTTTGCGTCAATGGTAGATTCGTCGCCGCGACGGAACGCCGCGCCGCATCAGTCGTGGGTGATGGACACTCGACGATTGCGGAATTGATCGAGCAGGAAAATCGGAAGCCAGACAGGATAGATACACCAACGTCGCCAATGGGCAAGATCCAGTGCGATGAAGCGATGGAAATGTACTTAGAAGAACAGGGATTAGGTCTGGATAGCGTGATTGAAAGCGATCGCACCGTCTATCTTCGCAAAGTTGCCAACCTATCGGCTGGCGGCTTGAGCATCGATCAGACAAGCACTGTTCATCCTGACAACATTATCCTGGCGCAAGACATCGCCCAGCATTTCCGGCTAACTTGCCTGGGTATTGATGTCATTGCCCAAGATTTATCCAAATCTTGGAAGGATGGTGAGTTTGGCATCATCGAAATCAACGCTGCCCCTGGCATCTATATGCATCTTAGACCCGCCGTTGGTGACAGCGTCGATGTACCTTCCCATATTCTGGAAACCTTCTTTGACTCCCCTGAAAAAGCCAGAATCCCATTCATCACCTTCAACCGGATCTCAGTTCAAGAACTTCAAGAAGTCATTGACGATATTCTGATGCGACACCCCGACTGGACAATTGGCGCAGTTTGTCGGGATGGAGTTTTCGTCAACCGTTCCGAGAAAAACTTGAACAAGGATTACAACATTAACGTTCAAAACCTGCTCCGGAATCCCCAGCTCGATCTGCTGATTGTCGAGTACAGAGAAGATGTACTAGAGGCAGATGGGATGTTCTACTACGGCAGCAATCTTGTAATCTTGGATAATCCTACGGAAACTGAGATGATGCTGGCGAGAGACATTCTCCACGACTCAACCGTGGTGATTAAGGAAGGAGACACTATCTCTATCCGCTCTCATGGCTTGCTTGAACAGTACCAGCTTGGCTCAGCCGAACCTTTTTCGCGAGTTTATCTCAAAGAAATTCCGAAAATCTCACCTGAGTTTGAAGTCAGACACTAAACCTTTTGTACAAGTCTCTGGAATACACAAGCGGGCAGATCTGTAGCCAAACCTCTCTCCGTATCGGAGAGGGGTTTGAAGATAGTTCCCCTCGCCTGTCGCTTTCTAAGGGGCGATTCTGGCTAGGTCTAAGACTGCTTCGAGCAAAATAAGTCCCTTGAGTTCGCATCTTGCACCGGACGATTGAAAGCGCACCAGCAAGCACGCAAGCAAAACTTGCCAGGAGCAGGTTACAGAACCTTTAATGTTCGCTTAGTTCGCGCTTTTCTGGGCGGGAATGTTTGTCTGGATGCCAAAGTTGCTAATCTAGTACCGTTGATCGAAAAAACGGCTGAATAATCAGATGGAAAATATTGATTGGATGAATGTTACGGCAGGCGGGATGGCGATCGCAATTTTTATCGGCGGGTTGACCATGATGTTCACGGATCTTTGGACTCGCAAGAAAAAATAATGGATATCGTCTCCGGGTGAATACTCCGATTATTTATTCGCCCCTCTATTCATCGCACATCCATCGCACATCGCTTTAAGCTTCATCGCGCCTCTATTTCTAAGTTAAAGAAATTTTCTTGCGGAACGTTGGCTTCTGTCAGGTCAGCACCCTTGAGCATCGCCCGACTCAAATCCACATCCGTCAAGTCTGCCCCACTTAGGTTGGCTCCCCTTAAATCCGTTCGCGTTAAGTCTACCCCCCTCAAGTCGGCTTCACTTAAGTTCACCTGCTTCAAGCTAGCTCCCGTCAAGTCTACTCCTCTCAAGTCGGCTCTACTTAGATTGGCTCCCTTCAAGTCGGCTCGCGTTAAGTCTACTCCTCTTAGATCCGCCTCGCTGAAGTTCACCAGCTTCAAAATGGCTCCCGTAAAGTCCGCCCCTCGTAAGTCGGCTCCGCTCAAGTTGGCATCATCCAGGTCAGCTTTCCTCAAGTTAGCTTTGCTTAAGTCTACCCCTCTCAAGTTTGCTCCTCGTAACTTTGCCCCTCGCAGATTGGTCGCCCTTAAGTCGGCTCCGCTCAGGTTGACTCCGCTCAAATTAACCCCAGGCAGGGATACACCCGCAGCAATCAAGTAAGCTCCAGCTTCACTGGGGTCAAACTCGTAGGGAAATTGAGTCTCTTGCGTGTAGACAGCTTTTTCTAGAATGGTTCCCCTCAGCTTGGCTTTACTCAAATCGGTTCCAACCAGATTGGCACCCGCCAAGTTAACGTTCTCCAAATTTGCGCCGACCAGATTTGCCCTCATCAAATTTGCTGCTTTCAGGTCGGCTGACTTTAAATAAACCCCACTGAGATCGACTTCACTCAGGTTGACGCCGATGAGTAAAGTGCCAGACGCAATCAAGTAAGCCCCCGCTTCCTGAAGGTTAAAGTCTGGAGGGAATCGAGTCTCTTGATTGTAGACAGCCTTTTGTAGGATAGCCCCCTTTAGCTCGGCTGCGCTCAAGTCCACTCCTACCAGGTTCGCTCCAGCCAAGTTAGCATTTTTCAGATTAGTCCCAACCAGATTCGCCTTTTTCAAGTTGGCTCCGCTCAAGTTGGCTGCTGTTAAATCTGCTCCAATCAGGGTGGTTCCACTCAAGTCTGCTTTCGTCAGGTCTGCCTCGCTCAGATTTGCTAAATTGAGACAGGCTCCACTTAGATTTGACCCATTCAGGTTTGCCTCTGTTAGGTCTGCTTCTATGAGATCTGCATAACTGAGGTTCGCCTCGCTGAGGTTTACTCTTCTTAGGTCTGCTCCCCTCAGCTCCTTCCCTTTAAGAAAAGCTCCCCTGAGTTCAGTTTCTTTCAAGTCTACAATCACGGCGTATGCCCCCTGGGTTTGTGCCCCCTTAGGTATTGGCTATTCAAGTCAGCTCGAATAGGTTTTTCCCCGCTCGGATTTTCTGGAAATGTTTTTAATTGTTTTTTCAGCACTTTAAAAATAACCGCTTTCAACTCTTAAGTTATTATTCCCAGTGCTGAGCAGCTGATTACTAATCATACGCGAAGTACAACTTTTCACTCGCCTGCCGATCGAAGATAGATGAGCAGCCGCCGAGCGATCGCGGCATACGCTAGCAAAGAGATCGCATGGTAAAGTTTACGAGCGATCGCAACACTCAGTTTTCTGCTTGTCAAATTCCTCCTGTTTCCAATTCACCTAGCGCTCAATCGTGACTCCACCCCTTCGAGAATTTCAGGTGGTTAGTCTTGGCTGGCTGACCAATCTTTGCGTCTGGGTTGGGTTGAAGTAAATGCACCCCCAACAGCAGCCAGTGTTTCGCTCTATTGACTCTCCAAGGCTGCACCTACGCTCCTGCACGGGCACCTACGGCTTTTGAAGGGGTTCAAGAATTTTGGAGAGTCTTGCAGGTCGTCTGCTTGACCTAAACTAGCAGTTGTTTCCCGAAAACAGGCTTCATCGCTATATGATCCGAGTTTAGAGTTCAAATCCCAGACTGTTCTAAGGAGCCTGGGGTTTCATCTTTAAAAATTAGTTGAAAGTGCTATACCTGGGTTGTTGAAGGCGTCACGATTTCCTCAGAAGTATTCACTACTAACGGTAAAATGACAGTGAAGGTGGAGCCAATGCCTACTTGTGAAACTAGCTCTATTCTTCCTTGTAATAATTTTACCAACCGCGAGACAATCGCTAATCCTAAACCTGTACTTTCCGGAAGGAAAGACTTTTCTTGGGGAATAGAGCGAAAGTAGGGTTCAAATATACGAGCTTGGTCTTCTGGAGGAATGCCGATACCCGTATCGCTGATAGCGATCGCCCACTCTTTATCTGATAGCGTTTGGCAGCTTAATTTAATCGTTCCAGAGTCGGTGTAACGAATCGCGTTACTAAAGAGATTAGTAATAATTTGCTGTAGTCTCAGGGGATCTGTCAGCACCCGATCGGGGGCGCATGTTGGGTGTAGTCCTTCTCGAAGAGCAGCACAGCTATCGGCGCTAGCTGAATCGTAATCAACGATTATCTGTAGCTCCTTGGAATCCGCCAAAGGTTCTACCATTTCCAGGATATTCTGAATTAAAGAGCGTACATCTGTTACAGATGGCTGCAATTTCATTTTCCCCGCTTCATAGCGAGAGATTTCCAACGCATCGTTGATTAATCGAAGTAGCTGTCGTCCATTTCGTAGCACTTTCTCAATGTGTTCTAGATTCGGAAGGTTATCACTCTCCTCCTGCTTCCGTTGTTGTTGGCGCAAAAATAAATCTGAGTAGCCAATAATGGAAGTAAGGGGAGTTTTCAATTCGTGGGCTAGATGAGAAAGGTTATCTTTATTCGCGCGAAGCAAACGAGTTAATTCTTGATTGGTCAATTTTAACTGACTTTGCAACTGTTGGAGTTCGTGCAATCGCTCATCCATATAGCTTTTAAAACATTGAGCGATCGCTTCATCCACTACTGTATCAATCAGACGAATGACTCGGATTATCTCAATCGGTGATGAGTCTAGCAACTCTCCCTCTAAGGTGGAAACGATTGTCTCCCGTAAAATTCGGTATTCACGGACAATTTCTACTGGATCGTAACCTTGTTCAGCCCGAAGTATACCATGTTCTAAACTTGCATCTACTAACGACTGAACATCACTGTCTTGAAACTTAGAAAGTACAGTCGCTAATGCCTTGAGGACACGGGGGAGGCTGTCGCGCAAACCCTTGTAAGATAATTCTGCTGCGGTCTCAATTCGACTATCAGCACGGACAGCTTCAATCCATTTCTCTACAATCGTGGCAGATTTATCGATCAGTAATTGACTAAAATCCATCATTTTTTGGCGCTATTGACTCGTTTACAAATGCTCTCCATAGACTAAGATTAGCTTGGGGAGTAGCTAATTTGTTTGTCCTTCTTGTTTTCGCGCCCAAATACCTCGCCTATAAGCTCTTAAAATATTTTTAATCAAAAGCCACCCTAAGGGTTAAAAGCTTCATTTTCAGACGCTCATTTCTTCATGTACGCGGAGATGATCGCAGGGAATTACTTCTATTAAAGCTAAGTTTTCAGTAGAACTTTTTGTTGGGTTAGTATGTATTTCTAGTTGGGAGTCCGGTAAGGCTTTAAACAATAAACGTTGACCAGGGAAAACAATCCGTTCAAAGTTTAAGTCTTGAGTATTATCAAATTTAACAATTTGAATCTTATTTGTGCAATTTGTATAAAAACAAAGGATTTGTTCGGAAGGTTCAGAAACCAAAGAGGAGAATGCTGACATCATATTGGGTGCCTTGAACGAACGCTAAAATTGGCTGATTAACAAGATAGATAATATAAACTTTGACTGCTTCAAGCGGCTTCTACCTAAAGATGGGGTTGAAGGAAGGCAAGATGTAGTACAGAATACAAACATCACTAGAATGCCTCAAAAAATTCGTAAACTATTGTGAATTTGATCGAGAAGCGATCGCTAGAAAGCTATGTCTTCGGAAAGGTGGACTGTCTTAAAAAGGCGTGCTAAAATTATCGGTTAATCCGAGTAAGTCAGCCTAATTCAGCGTCTTAGCAAGCGATCGCTCTGTATAAGCGCTGGAACGGAGGAACCAATTAATGGGGCGTATCTCTGCCAGGAGTAAGGCAAAAGGTGTAAGGCGGAATAAAAAACTGTTTATTCATCCTTCATCCCTTATCCCTTAGAGAAGAGCATCTCTCAGCTCTAGCCCGTCAGCTAACTTCGTAGGCATTGAGAGGAGACTGAAGAGTCAGCATTTTTCATTTTTTGAAATGTTCTGAACTTGTCAGTGTCCCGGCTGGTACTGCTCTACTTTTTGTACCTGAAGAGTGACTCTGAGGAGCTTCATAATGATATTGCAGCTGAATTTGTCTGCGATTGCAGTTGCTGGACAGGTAGCCTGGAAACGGGCAAAACCCGTTCTGATTCGGGATGTCGTCGTCCTCCCCGCCCTTGGTTTTTTAGGAATTATCGTTTTGTGGTGGATTGTTGCGCTTTTCAAGCATGAATTAATACCCACCCCACCAGAGGCGTTTGTCAAGAATTTAGACTACATTCTGAACCCCTTTTACCGACGGGGTCCTGGCGATCTAGGGATTGGTTGGTTACTACTGGCAAGCCTTCGACGAGTATTGCTGGGATTTTTGTTAGGTGCAGTTGTTGCCATTCCCATTGGATTTTTGATTGGGATGTCCAAGCAAGCAATGATGGCACTCAATCCCATAATTCAGATTTTCAAGCCAGTATCGCCCCTAGCTTGGTTGCCCATTGCTTTAGCAATTTTTAACCTAGCAGATCCATCAGCAATTTTTGTTATCTTCATTACCTCTTTGTGGCCCACCATTATTAACACTGCTCTCGGTGTTTCTAGCGTTTCCAAAGATTACCTCGATGTGGCAAGGGTGCTAGAAATGCCCCGTTGGCGACGAATTACCAAGATTATTTGGCCTGCGAGTTTGCCTTATGTCTTCACTGGTTTACGGATTAGTTTGGGAATTGCATGGCTGGTCATTGTCGCTGTAGAAATGCTCACAGGCGGCATCGGGATTGGGTTTTTTGTGTGGGATGAATGGAGTCGCTTAAACCTAAGCTCAGTATTTTTGGCAGTGGTAGTGATTGGGCTGACAGGACTACTGCTGGACTACGCCCTAGGCAAAGTTGAAGCTTTGGTTACTCACCGTCGCCCTAGGGCAACCTCTGTCTAATAATTTTCTGTAAACCTCTGTTGAGTAGGGATGATTCTGCTCTAACAGAAATCGCTAGTGTGAGCGAGACTCACGGGCGTCGTGGTAACGCTGACCGCTCAAACGAGTGGGTTGAGAGACGTAGTACCTACGGCGTCAATTTTTTCAGAGAACTCATGAGCAGTAATCGCTCAAACCTAGTGGCTTGAGCTGAGTGGAAATGGATCGCAAGGACGAATTATGAGTGACACCACAAACTGGACGCGACGAAAATTTCTGGAGGGTATGGGTGCCACAGCAGCAGGAATGGCACTATCATCTTGTGCGATTAGCGGCGATCGCTCAGCGAAAGGACTCACTGAAGAATCCGCATCCATCAAACAAGTCGTAGAGCCAGGCTCGTTAGAAAAACCCGATCTGATTGTTGGCTACGTGCCGGTGAATGATTGTGCGCCGTTTGCGATCGCTTGGAAAAAAGGATTTTTCCGCAAGTACGGTCTCAACGTCCAACTTAACCGGGAAGCTAGCTGGGCAACCTCTCGTGACGGCGTAATTTTTGGTCGCACTGATGCCGCCCCCGTAGTCTCTGGTGCCGTCACCAACGCCAGAATCGGTGCTGAAGGCGCACGCCATGCCCCTCTCTGCGCCGCCATGACCATTCACCGACACGGTAACGCCATGACGATGAACCGGAAAATGTGGGAAGCAGGTTTGCGTCCCTGGCGGGAGTATAACGGCGATTTAGAAGCATTTGGGAAGGATTTCCGCAGCTACTTTGAGAAGCAGCCGCGAGAACAACGAGTTTGGGCAGTTGTCCTCAGTTCTGCCATTTACGAATACTTCGTCCGCTACCTATCCGCCGCCGCCGGAGTCGATCCCCTGAAAGAGTTTCGCGTCATCATCGTTCCCCCACCGCAAATGGTGACGAACGTGCGGATAGGAGCGATGCAAGCCTACATGGTGGCAGAACCTTGGAATACCCGCGCAATTACCGGAAATGAAGGTGTTGGTTTTACCTTCGCTCAAGGCAAAGAAATTTGGTTGGGACACCCAGATCGACTGCTGGGTGTGATGGAATCTTTCATCCAAAAAAATCCCAAAACTTATCGTTCCCTCGTCAAAGCGATGATTGAAGCTTGCCAGTATTGCAGCAAGCCTGAAAACCGCGAAGAAGTGGCAACACTCATTTCCGCGCGTTCCTTTACGGGTGCCAAACCCAAATTTACTCGTCCCGCAATTATTGGTGACTACAATTATGGCGGTTTTGATGATAAAGCTCGGATTGCGAAAGCCGAAGACACTACAATTTTCTTCGATATCCCTGACAACATCCCCAAACTTCCAGGAGAACATTCAACCTTTCTCTGGCAATCTGAAAGTCTCTGGTTAATGACTCAAGCGGCTCGTTGGGGACAAATCAAAGAATTTCCTAAGAATGCAGAAGCACTGGCAAAACAAGCTTGGAGAACCGATCTTTATCGAGAAATTGCCGCAGAAATGGGCATTGAGTGTCCCCAGGAAGATTACAAAGTTGAACCACCGCAAGTATTCATTGATAAGAAAGGTTTTGACCCCAGCGATCCAGTTGGATATATCAATGGGTTTGAGATTCGGGCAAACCGTCCCGCTCGTTTCTTCTTATCTTAATTAGTTGCACTTGTTACTGTTCAAACGGCTCGGCTGAGTTTTACTTTTTGGCAAAAGCCAGCCTCGTTCATACCTTTAAAATTCTCAAGAGTTCGTCCCCAGAAGGAGCATGATATGACTAAATCCACCTCATTCTCAACGGATGCCAATAATCAAAGTGTCAACCGCACTGGATTTCTGGAAATAGAAAATCTTTGCAAGTCTTATCCCACAGCAGATGGAGGTGAATTTGTTGTTCTGGATGGCATTAATCTTAGTGTGAGTGAAGATGAATTTATTTGCGTGATTGGTCACTCTGGCTGCGGCAAATCAACGCTTCTCAAAATGGTTGCTGGGTTAGAAAAACCGACTTCCGGCTCCGTGCAATTAGAAGGTAAAGAAATTCGTAAACCTGGTGCCGAGCGCATGATGGTGTTCCAGCACTATTCACTGCTGCCGTGGTTGACGGTGAAAGAAAATATCCGTCTGGCGGTCGATGAAGTGCTAAAAAATGCCTCCCGTGCTGAAAAAATTAGCATTGTGCACGAACACTTGGCAATGGTGAATTTAACAGCAGCCGCTGACAAATATCCTGATGAAATTTCTGGCGGGATGAAGCAACGGGTGGGGATTGCTCGTGCCTTGGCAATTCGCCCCAAAATGTTGTTAATGGATGAACCTTTTGGGGCACTCGACGCCCTAACGAGGGGCAAATTGCAGCAGCAGGTATTGCATATTTGGGAACACCAACGGCAGGCGGTGATGATGATTACCCATGATGTAGATGAAGCGCTGTATATGTCTGACCGAATTATACTGATGACCAACGGCCCCCACGCGAAGATTGGGGAAATTTTAGACGTGCCTTTTAAGCATCCACGCGATCGCCAAGCCCTCCGCAACTCCCGCGAGTATTTTGAATTGCGTAACCACGCTTTGAACTTCCTCGATGAATATTTCAATCAAGACGAGTAGACGAGCCATTGGTCAACTGTTTATCAAAGAAAAAACAACTGAGCTGGAAACACGCTCTATTGCGTTTCTAACCCATTAAAACCCTTACTTAAGTTCTTGCGAAGCTAGCCTAATTACTTCAGGAGGTTTGAGTTTGTGAATATTAAGTCAATGTTAGCCCGTCTTGAAAGCGCAATGGGTCGTCAGGATGTAGTTGAACAAATGGTATTACTACCAGAGCCAGTTTCCCCCACTTCCAAACGCGCTAATTCTGCTAAATCAATCAATTTAGTCGTGGGCTATAATCGGTCTCCTAGCAGTCAAACCGCTCTGGATCTTGCCTTGTGGATTGCCCATCAAACCCGGTTAGTTACAAAGGCGCAAGTCACGGTTCAAGTCGTTTACATTGTCGATGAAGAGCAAAGCAGCCATTGTCCACATATCTGTAACAGGGGTGATGCTAGACGCCCTTTAAGCCAACAGTTTCCCCTAGAGTCTCTAGAAGCATCGACAAGAAAGTGTGCCACACCTGTTTTAACTCAACCTACCCCTGTGGAACTAGAAGCACGCACACGAATAACGGAGATAGATCCTTCCTATTTGAGGGCAATTTTCTATCAAACGAATCCTTTTGAGCAAGCAGATCGTATCCTATCGCAAGCCCGTTGTCTGGCTGAAGAATGGAGAGGTTCTTTCAAAGCTCATCTACGGTTTGGTTGCATTTCTACAGAACTCAGAAAAGTTGTTGAATCAGAAGCTGCGACTTTATTGTTGCTGGGCTGTACCTCTGCCAATCATCCAATCGTTCAGAAACTAGGTTCTAATTTTCCTTGCGCGGTATTGGGTATTCCCAGCATCTTGAATTCACCGGATACTTCAAGTTGTTCCTCAGATTTCCAATCAGTTTAATCGTTGAGCGGAAACTTTTACATAGGAAATTAGAAGAAAACAATCGGGATTTAAATAATTTTGATTTGTTTCTACCTTTTCCCGATACCTGAAAAAGCACAATTAGCGATCGCCTAAAAGGTTTCTATTGCAGTTCTATCTGATTGGTGAAGAGGGTCTCTCCTAAAAAACTCTGTTAGCGATCGCATAGCACTGCGGATGCGTTATTCTCCGCTTTAGATGCAAAAGAAGCGAAGAACACAAGCGGATAATTTTACACCTACAACAAAAATAAAAAGGCAAATGCATCCAGAAAATTTCTCCTTTCTTTAGCATTTTGCCTTTTTATTGTCTGAAACACGACCATCGCTCAAGCCGACTATCGGATGTTGAAGAAGAAATTTTAAAAATTAGTACTGAATCAGATGGAGTACATCACAAACCACACTATCGCTCTTTTGTCACTCTAGGCAGAGGAAAAATGGAAATCGGTTGGCTCAAGAGCTGTGGAAACAGCACCCCTGAACCGATCCATAAAAGCAATTAAACCCTGAAAGCCCGCATCTAGCTCAGGGATAGGAAAGATTTTTAGCCAAATCTTCATAAGATTAAAAGCCACAAAAGGTTGGAGAATTAAACATAGATAGCGCTAGCTCCTCCCGAAAGGAGGCTCGCCTTTGCATCAGACGGGAAAGATAGTGGTTTTCTGACGGCGGGTGAAATACTGGATTTGTACGCACTATCGGAGCGAACTGCCTTCGACACACCGCACAGTTCGTCTTTAAAAGCCGAATTGGTGGTTTTGAGTGCTTTTGACACGGGAAGAGGTCGGATTACAGGCGATGGCGTCATCAGGCTGTCTTGTGCTTTTATTTCTGCTAGAGTTCCTAGTGTTCAAGTGTCATTATGGGCGATCCCTGCTGCCCCCACTTCTTTCCTAATGACGAAGTTTTATAATAATCTCCAGGGAAATCCAGACCGAGCATCTGCACTGCGAAGTGCCATGTGAAAAACTCTGAAAACATATCTGAACCCATTAGACTGGGCAGCATTTACCCTGATTGGCAAAGCGCAGTGAAGGGAAATATTTGAGTAAGATTGAAGTCAATACTTTTCGGTTAATCTCTCCCCAACTCATAATTATCTGTGTGAAGGGTAGAGCGACTAAGCGTTAGCCATCGAACCCTTCTCAATGTTGTGGGTTGCGTTCCTCAAAGGCTACGCCCCCAACGCGGAGAACTCATCTACACGGGGTGGCTTACCAGCCTAAAAAATGACAGGGTTTCATTTATTTCTCCGACTTAACTCCCAGCAATCCTCGATCTAGAAGCTCGTGCATCGGATTGTGAATTCTAGAAGACTTGAGGCGAGTATTGCACAAAGTGCATCTGAAGAGCGCGATCGCGTTTTTATTTAGATAAGGTCATATTCTTGCGGAAATCCTCGAACTCAGCATGTAGGGGCTAGCAAAAGCGGTAGTGGCTCTTTGTCATTCATCTCGGAAAATTCCCAAATGAATGACAGACTTTTCGGATCGGTACAGCAAAGCCCTGGGCTATCATCGACCCATGCGGTAACGTTTAAAGGAAAGGGATACGTTTAAGGGCAGAAAGGGGTATACTCCGGAAGGGTATATGTTGCCGACTGAACTGTCCGAAGTGGAGATTCGAAATTTGCCTACTCATCCGTTTTGGCGATGATTGGCACTTCACGATTGGCATAGACTCAAACAGTGTTACAGCCAATTAGTTTTAGAGAAAAAATAATTTTACCATCCCCTAAAAGGAATGCGTTCGCCTATGGATTTTATATAGCTGTAGAGAGAAAAGTGCATTAACACATCTTGTTAAAATAAATGCATTAAAAATGCCTAAAATCTACTTTTTGAGGATAGCTTGGAGATAAGGCTAGGCAGGGCAATCTAAATTTGGTTTTTTTGCCGCCTCGCCACTTTTCTAATTGAGAGTAGAAAAAAGTCGGTGCATTCTTACCAAGTATCTGGCTACCTGCTACCTGCAACACAAGCTGGGGTGACAGTTCCAGAAGTGGCAACGAGCGACGTGTTTCTTCCCAGGAATTAGGCAAATGAAAGTCGCTGTATGTGAAATCAGTCTATTGCTGAAGGCAAGCTATATTAAAGTGAAAAAAGAAAAAGGAAAAAGGAGAAAATATTTAGTTTTACCCTTCGCCTTTTGGATGTTGCCTGCGATCGCTCCAGGAGGCGTCGATTGGGCGATCGCGCAGGCACAAATTGTGCCAGATCAAGACCCCACCAACAGCACGAACACCATTGTCAATACCAATGGCAACAGTTTCGACATTACTGGGGGAAAAACCTCCAGTAATGGGGCAAACCTTTTTCACAGTTTCTCCGAGTTTGGGCTAAACGCCAACCAAGTTGCAAATTTTCTGTCAAACCAAAATATTAAAAATATATTGGGTCGCGTCACTGGCGGAAACCCCTCTATAATTAACGGTCTGCTCCAAGTTACGAATGGCAATTCCAATCTGTTTCTAATTAATCCATCTGGCATTGTATTGGGTGCCAACGCCAGCTTAAATGTAAACGGAAGCTTCACCGCCACCACTGCTACAGGAATTGGTTTTGGCAACAACTGGTTCAATGCATCTGGTAACAATAATTATGCTGCCCTGGGGGGAGAACCCAACGCCTTTGCCTTCACCAACGCTCAACCCGGTGCAATTATCAACGCAGGGCATCTGAGTGTAGGCGCGGCAAAGGATATTGCTTTACTGGGTGGTACCGTAGTAAATACCGGAACCCTGACAGCTCCTGGGGGTAATATCACCTTAACAGCCGTACCTGGTGAGAACATAGTACGCCTGAGTCAACCAGGAAATCTACTAAGCTTAGAAATTCAACCCATAGCAGCAGCCGGTAGCCAGCCGGAAAATTGGACATTGCCAGTTGCTTCCATCCCAGAACTGTTAACGGGAGGCGGTGCCGGGAGTGCCACTGGGCTAACAGTCAACAGCAATGGTCAGGTAGTGTTAACGGGATCTGGGGTTAGCATTCCCACAGATCCAGGCACTGCGATCGCCTCTGGCAGTCTCAACGTTTCAGGTCAGACTGGCGGCACGGCGCAGGTCTTGGGCGACAAAGTCGGGCTGGTTAGTGGCAATGTTAACGCTTCAGGCACCAATGGTGGCGGCACTGTCCTGATTGGAGGGGATTTTCAGGGGAAAGGCACCATTCCCACTGCCTCTCATACATACATCAGCAGTGACTCTACGATCAATGCTGACAGTTTGCTCAACGGAAATGGCGGTCATGTCATCGTCTGGGCAGACAAAGTAACTGGCTTCTATGGCAAAATCGGTGCTAGTGGCGGCACTAATCAAGGTAATGGTGGCTTTGTCGAGGTATCTGGCAAGGAAAACTTGGCATTTAAAGGAGAGGTGAATGTAGGTGCCCCTAACGGGGTAAACGGTACCATTCTGCTCGATCCAAAGAATATCAAGATAGTCAATACAGGTGGTACGAACGACGATCAAATCAATGCTGATACTCCTACAGGAGACTTAGCAGGGCAAATTTTATCGGCTGATGGAGGGGATGAGGTAGACTTCACCATCTCCAAGAGCTTACTCGAAAATCAGACTGGTAATGTCTTACTACAAGCAACGAATGATATTACCATCGACAACGGTGTGTCGCTGGACTTTTCTTCTGGTGGCTCGATTACCTTTACTGCCGACGCGGATAAAAATGGTGCCGGGTCTTTTTCAATGGATCAATCGCAATCCATCACAACTTCCGGGGGAGCGTTAACCATTACAGGCGCAAATGTAACTGTTGGAGAGATTAACACTTCTGTTAAGGGCAACATGGGTGGTGCTGGTAGTGTAACGTTGACCGCACAAGACGGAAACATTAAAACTGGCAACATCATAACGAAAGCTACAGGTGGCCCCAACGATGGTGGGAATGTAACGTTAACTGCGAAGGGTAGCATTACGTATAACAAGATAACGGCGGGCGCTTCCGGTAATGGAAAGTTCGGTCAAGGCACTGATGGCACGATTACTTTAACAACGGGTACAGCAGCCCCTATAAAATACACGGGATCTACGGGATCTGCCCAACCTACCAAGGTAGGTACAGATATTGCCCCAAATCCGGGCGGTAATACAGGTGGCATAGACACAGGTGGCAGCGGCACGGGTGGCAGCGGCACGGGTGGCATAGACACAGGTGGCAGCGGCACGGGTGGCATAGATACAGGTGGCAGCGGCACGGGTGGCATAGATACAGGTGGCAGCGGCACGGGTGGCATAGATACAGGTGGCAGCGGCACGGGTGGCATAGATACAGGTGGCAGCGGCACGGGCGGCATAGATA
>NZ_JAMPJZ010000075.1:0-27130 GCF_039961835.1 Trichocoleus sp. ST-U1 | reverse complement strand
CGCTTAAACCTAATTGCTGGCTTGCTGAACTACGAACTGGCACATGCCTCCTGATTCATGCAGGAGGTCTAATGTAGTTGGGTTGAGCTTACGCTCAACCCAACTATAGAAGGGGTATTAGATTTCGTTACCTTAATCCAACCTACTAATTAAATTTAAAGTGGGACTTGGCTTGTCGTTATGGTAAAAATTATGGTCTATTGATGTAGGCGATCGCTTCTGTGACTTGCTGGGAAATCAGTTGTTGGAGTTCGTCTCTGGCACGTTGTTGCTGATACTCGGCACCTTCTTTTGTGGTGGCATAGAGAGGGGGCACTCTATTCAAGACATAGGCAACAATATCTCTCAGCTTCTGGATGCAATCGCTTGTGGCTTCAATTTCCGCCAACTGTGCGAGCGCCTCTTTTTGCACCAACTCTTCCATCACGTTGACGATCCTTTTACCCAGATAGGTTGGCTCAAACTCTGCTCCAGTAGGAGGTCTGCGTCGCGGAGGTTTTGGAGGCTCGCCTGAATCAAATTCAGTCAAGGGTGTTGCATCATCAACAAATGATTCAGACAGATAATTTAGCGTAGCTAAAGGATGATTTGATGGTCGGGAATTTGGATTTGTCATATAGCTCATCAGTACCAATGCTTCATTTTTAGCGCGATCTCTTGTAGGGTAGGCATTGCCCGCGAAAATCCCGACATCCCTACACAGAGTAGAATGGCATTGCCCACCAACCCAAGCTTTTATATTAACTTCACTTGACTTAGATCGATGCTTCCAGTTTGAGCCAAAAATTACCTGGCAAGCAATGCCCGCCATTCAGTTCAATCAAAGGTAAATTTATTTTTTACTCAAGATTTTCCAGATGAGATTTAGAAAATCTAATTAAAAGTCATAGAGCCTTATTCACTGCTTCCTCACCTGGAAAAGCCTTAGCAACATTGGGTGCTAGCAATACTAAGTTAGTGCTTTGTTTGTAACGTTCAACATACTTCCCCTTGACATACCCATGCATTTGAGCGCTGTCGTATTCAGCACAAAGTTCATCATCAAACTCGGTGTTAATTTCCTTCTTTATTAAACCTTTGTTCTCTGCGCGTTGCTTCTTTTGCAGCGATCGCTACCTCCTCCGCAAAGACGGTACTGAGTTGCATTAGCCAAATATCAAACTCATTGCACGGTAATACAGTAGGGGCACACGCCTGTGCGCCCCTATGATTGGGAAAATAGAAACGATCGGGAATCTGCCACAACCATCCTGTAGTACCTTATAATACAAATATTCAATTTCCCTTTCTTCTTTCCCACTCAGGACTCAAGAGGCGATTCATCGCGTCTCTACACATTTAGCCCTCAATGCCGCTTTTTGTAAAAAGTCGCCGCACATCCCTAGATACTTTGCGTAAACGCTATGATGCAGCAACGATTCTCGACGTAACTTCTCGCAGTACCGAACCTTGGGTTCGCTTTAGCCCTTTTTATCCGCATGGTGGAATTCCCGTTCCTTTTTCCCCAGGACACTTCAGCTATACCGTTGAAGGAATTTGGCAAGGATTAAAAGTTTTTGAGTCTGCGGATGTAGATCCGGGCAAACTAGCGATCGCTAATATGAAGGGGATCAAGCGCACGGCACGAACTTACGGCAAGGTTCTAGGGCATCGTGCAGGCTTAACCGGAGACAAATTATTGTCCTATATAGAAGCGCGTCGTGCCATCTACCTACCATCGTATAAATGGGTACTAGAGAACCGCCTTCAGAACCTACTTGCGGAACTCAAACAGCTAAGTGCAGACCAAACAGTATTGTTATTAGATTATGAAACAAACTGCGATTTAGACGATTTATCGAGTCCTTTATCCCACGCAGGATTGGTCAAGCGATATTTAGAAGATGACTGGTATTGTTAAGCTAAAAAGAGCGACTTAATGAATAATTCTCGCTTAGTTAAAATTAGCAAATATCTCAGCAAGCATCTTCGGCATACTCCTGAAGCCATTGGTCTTGAACTTGCACCTGGTGGCTGGGTTGCTGTCGATGAACTTCTAAAAGCGTGTGCAGATCGTTCTTTTATGCTTACTCGTGCTGAACTTGATGAAGTTGTTGCTAAAAATGACAAAAAACGCTTTTCTTTTGACTCAACAGGTACCTTAATTCGGGCGAATCAAGGACATAGTACAGAAGTTGATTTGCAGCTAGAAGCCGTTGTTCCTCCAGATGTGTTATACCACGGTACAGGACAGGGTACAGTCGAATCAATTTTGAGTACAGGACTGTGTAAAATGTTGCGGCACCACGTTCATCTATCGAAGGATATTTCCACCGCAAAAACTGTCGGCGCACGACATGGTCGTCCAGTAGTTTTTGCTGTAGATGCGGCGGCGATGCACAAAGCAGGATATGAATTTTACTGTTCTGAAAATGGGGTTTGGTTGGTGGATCGCGTTCCAGCCGAATACTTGCAACAAATTTAATGGCAGCTTGGAAAAATAACTGAGCGCATTACTTTCTCATCATTCCATCACAAAGCAAGAAGAACTGAAACTATGGGATCGGGATATTTCGGAAACGACGAAAGCAATCCAGGCAACAAAAACCCGCAAGCTAAAGGCTTATTAGGTGCAGGTTGGCGACCCTTAACTCGGCAGATAGACTGGGGATTTCTTTGGCATTTAGTGTTTAACGATTCCAAAGAGCTAAGCCAGAAAACTTTGGGTTTAGCCAGCGATATTGCTGATGCAATGGGTCGCAACGAATATACTTGGTGGGCAAATATTTTAAATGTATTTTCTGAAAGTACGCGATATGAAGTTGATGAATTCTGGAATTATATTACCCCAGATCCTCCAACTCCAGATTATCGCTTCCAAGACGTTTTAAGTGTTGATTCGCCTGTGATTCAATTTGTCAGTCGTAACAGCATTCCCATTGAACACGTCCTCAACCGGCTACAGGAAATAACGATTTTCAAAATTCTGGAATTATTGGGTCGTCCAGATATGATTACCCAGTATTATCTAGATCGATATTTTTATTTTCCGGTAGATCGATTTGTTAACTGGGAACGTCTCGATATTATTAACACGGTTTATGCCTATTGGCCTCAACAGCAAGCTTGGCTAGAAATTGAAAATTTAGATCGGGGACGACGACGCTATACCCTAATGGCGAAGGAACTAGCGCCACTGATCAATAAAGCAACTTTCAATCTTGCAGTGATGCTGAGTGGCTACCAAAGTCGTGTAGGAAAAATTCACGGCGAATTTCCAATTCGGTCGTTTCCCGCCGATATTCAAAGTTTTACCGATACGGTACAGCAGGCAATTCTCGACCAAAGTCAGTTGGCGGTTCTCGTCCACGGAGATCCGGGTACGGGGAAAACTGCTTGGACGCAAGCTGTAGCACAAGAAATTCTCGCGCCTCTCGGATATGTGATTTTTATTCTGGATCACGATGCGGTTGAGAATTTTGTGCCGCCAAGTTACTTAGAGCGAATTTGTCTAATTATCAACGAAGCGGATAATTTAGCCAAAAATCGCGCTTCTGAAGCTGCTCAAAATAATAATAAGACGGAGCATATTTTGAGCTTACTGGATGGAACATTGTATCAAAGCGTAATTGATGATTCGGGAATTCATACGAAGCAAAAGTTAGTGGTTTTGATGACTTGCAATACAACTGAAAGATTAGATCCAGCCGTTTTACGCAAAGGAAGAGTTGATTTCACTTATGAATTTGCTCACCGATTTGTGTAAGGTTAGATAAATGAAGATACAAGGTTGTTATGTAACCACAAATAAATAGAGAAAGAAGAAGAAACATATATGTATTCTATTTAACTGGCGACATAAGCTTTGCTGAACAACGGCATACGGAAAAGGCAATAGTGTTATGTTAATTTAAACACCCATTTTGTAGGCTGGATTGAGGTAACGAAACTCAGCATCATCCTGGGAATATTGGTTTTCGCCGCTCAATCAAACCTACAGTTGCCCGCAATCAGCCTTATCACTATTTACAAAAAAAATTAACTAAGCCAAACATCTTAATCAAGGCAATATCATGACAGATATTCGCAACCTCCTTAACCAAATTGCTGCACAGGAAGTGCAATTGCGCGATACTCAGTTTCTCGCACCATGCGTAGGTGGGGGGAAAGTACGCGCTTCTGTAGCGGGGATGGTTTATACCTTTAAACCGCAGCCACAAGACTTTGAAGGATGGGGCATTTTTCAGCCAATGAACGAAAAAAAGGCTGAAATGGTGGAGGAAGCAAACTTGCCGCAGGTGGCGGAATATCTGCGACTGTTGAAGCCGTTGCGCCTGCGTCTGGCTTATGTGTTGCAAGGACAAACTTGGCTTGCGTACCCGGTCAATGAATCTGATATGCAGCAGCGCTTGGGTGCCGCTAAGCCAGTGCCGGTATATTTAGTTACTGAGGGTGCAGCATTTGAGCCAATAATTGCGCGTTGGGATGGCAGCGCTTGGTGGTTTGATGAACTGGATCGACGTGCCGATCCCCTGGTGGCGGAACAACTCAGAGAACAATTGAGGAATGGGACGGAAACGGAAAATCTTCGCTTTGCGGGGATGACGCCAGAGATGCGTACCGTCTATGACTTGGCGTTACAGCAGACAGAAGAATATCAACGCCGAAGGCAGCAACAACTTGAAGAAGAACGCTTGCGCCAGCAGCGACGGGATACAAGACGCCAGCAGCAAGCACAACGCCCATACAGACACTACCAAGAGGTACGGCAAGATCCGTATCGGCGGGCGATGTCAGGTGATGAAAGCCGCGTGCGCGATGCCTTGGGGATGGGTGGTGGCGAACTCGAAGATGTGCGCGATCGCGGTGACTTTTGGCAAGTCGAGTGGACAACCCGCAACGGTGAACGTCACATCTCTGCGATTGACAAGCATGATTTGACAGTGATTAGTTCTGGCATTTGCCTAAGCGGACGCGATCGCGATTTTGACTTGCAATCCCTCGTTGGCGTTATCGAAGCGCGAGATAACTGGGACTTTTGAATTAGTTATTAGCCATTAGCAAAAATGTCTATCTTCTTTCACGAACAACTCCACAGAACATCTGCACTGATGGCGAAGCTAAAAGACTTCCCGGTGACGGTGTGCGGTGCGGGGGCGCTGGGGGCGAATATTACTGAAAATCTTGCACGTTCTGGCTTTGGGAAGCTGGTGGTTATCGATCGCGATCGCATTGAGGAACGCAACCTCTCCACTCAGCCTTATTACCGCTCAGATGTTGGCGCTTACAAAGCTAAAATTCTCACCAATACCCTCTATCGTGCCTTGGGTGTTGCCGTTGATGGGCGTCCGAAAGAATTAACATCAGCAAACGCTGCCCAATTGCTCAGCGGTAGTACGCTTGTTATTGATACTTTTGATAACAGCATCAGCCGTCAAATTGTTAAAGATTGTTGCACAGCAGCAAATATTCCTTGTCTGCACGTTGGCTTAGCTTCCGATTATGCTGAAATTATCTGGAACGAAGTTTACCGCGTTCCTTCACCAGCAAACGATGATGTTTGCGAATACCCGCTAGCGCGGAATTTAGTAATGTTAGCTGTTGCTGTAGCGAGTGAAGTAATTATTAATTTTGTCGCCACTGGTAATCGGGAAAGTTTTACAGTGACGCTAGGAGATTTTGCCGTCAAAGCATTTGATAAGTTTTGAATTTTGAATTTTACAGTGCAGATATTTTACCGATGGTTAAGAAGTGAGAAAATAAGCCTGAAAAATAGCGTTAGTTAACCTCTATTAACCAGAGAAAGCGCAGCTTTTCTGATTCGGTGCGTTACTAATTTTTCAGCTCCTAGAGCAATCAGGAAACCCCCTCCAAGGCAAGCAGCTTTTGAGAGATTTCCACTCTCAAGAACGAATCCAGAAATTGCTGCTACCACTCCTAAAACAACATATAACTGGAGTAGCCAAAGGGGTTGAAGCTTAAGATCCTTCAGTAACAACTCATCATGCTTGTTGAGCATAGGACTTAGAAATATCTGAAGTTAGGAAAATACCTAACTATCTATTCAACCACCATAAAGCCTATTTTTGCTACTACCTCTGCATTAAAAATTGACTATCTGCTAGCAAAATGGCGGTATCGAGCTTCTACAAAATTATAAATACCGTAAGCGATTAAACCAAGCGCCACAGTTCCTAACAACCAAGGGCCAAAAGGTTGTTGTGCCAGTGTTGCTAGCGCCCCACCTAGTCCCTGAACTTGGTTAGCGTCAGACAGACGCCCCGCTTGAAGCAGAAATAAGCCAGTAATGGAAAAGACAACACCACGGGCAGCAATCCCAAATCTGCCAGCAAAAGTTGCCCATTTCTGCTCTTTTTCGCTCATCTGGTTGACTTTCCACTTTTTGCGGAATTTCGCTTTATAGGCTCTGTAAAATTGATAGAAGCCCATGCCGATGACAGCGGCTCCCACAATTCCAACTAGAAATTGACCGAAGGGCTGCGCTAACAAGCGTGCTGTCCAGTCTTGGGAGGAATTACTATTACCGCCGCCTCCCGAACCCATGATCAGCTTAATCGCACTCCAGGCTAAACCAGCATAGATTAAGCCGCTGCCAACCGCTCCCAGGCGCGATGCAAGACCTTTGGCATCGGTGCCTTTGTTTTCCGGATCGGCGATCGCTTCCACGAAACGCCACAACACGTAACCAAGCAAACCCAAAGCAACGATTGCCAGCAAGAATTTCCCAAAAGGCTGTGTCACAATCGTCACCAGCGCACCCTCTGTATCGGTGGTTCTGCCGCCTGCACCAAAGGCTGCCTGCGCTGCCAGCACTCCCACCGTAGCGTAAACGACCCCTCGCGCCCCAAAGCCCAAACGTGCCAGTCTTTCCACCCATGTAGATGCATTATCTGGTGTCATCGGTTGGTTTGGTCTAGTCTGCATTTTTTTTTCTGCGTGGGAGCAGGGAAATTGTGGTTTGCTACCAATTTTGTAGCAATATTTACTCTTATCTACATCTACCAAAGTGCTTAAAATACTGCTGTAGAGGCGCAATTTCTTTGCCCCTACAGAGTGCTACCTTGCTGATATGTAGCAAATCGAAGAAAAAAGGGGATTATGCGGGTTCTCCTAGTTGAAGATGAGCCAGATTTAGGGGCGGCAATTAAGCGAACTCTCAGTCAAGAAGCGTATGTGGTTGACTGGGTTCTGGATGGCACGCAGGCATGGGAGTTTTTAGAAACCCAGTGGACGCAATATACGCTGGCTATTTTTGACTGGTTACTGCCAGGATTATCAGGAATTGAGTTATGTCAGCGACTACGGGGAAAAAATAATCCTCTGCCAGTATTGATGTTAACTGCTAAAGATCGGATGGAAGATAAGGTGGCTGGATTGGATGCTGGTGCAGATGACTATTTGGTGAAACCGTTTGGGATGGCGGAACTATTGGCACGATTGCGAGCATTACAAAGGCGATCGCCTCAGCTTCACCCCCAACAATTACAAGTGGGAAACCTGACTTTAGATTACGGCACTCATACAGTTTGCTATCACAATCCATCGGATGACAAACAAATCATTCCTCTGACTAGCAAGGAATTTCAGTTGCTGGAATATTTGATGAAGCATCCCAATCAAATTATTACCCGCGATCAGTTATTAACTCAGCTTTGGGAATTTAGTGCAGAACCGATGAGTAATGTAGTAGCCGCGCAGATGCGATTGTTGCGGCGTAAATTAGCGGTTTTTGGATGCGATCGCTTTATCGAAACTGTTTACGGTATCGGCTATCGTTTGAATAGTTATTAGTCATTGGTCATTGGTTTTTGACAAATGACCATCAGCTATCGTTTGAATAGTTATTAGTCATTGGTCATTGGTTTTTGACAAATGACCAATGACTAATAAGATTCCCCAATTACCAATTACCAATTAACGTGAATGAAAACAAACTTTTTCAACTAACTCGTTGGCGACTGGCAGGTTGGTATGCAGGCGTCATGGGAGTGATTTTAAGCTTGTGTGGAGTTGCAGTTTATGAAGCGATCGCTCGTGCGAATTGGGTTGCCCTCGACCGAGAATTAGAATCTGTTGCCGGTACGCTTCACGACAGTATTGAGCCGATTTTGCAGCAACCGGGACGCCTGGAACCTGCTATCCAACAACTGTTGCCGGATATTTGTTTGCTTGGGGAAAAATGCGTTAGTCAGATAGAAAATCCGACTCGGCACACTTTGGGGGCAATTCACCAAGGCGACTACTACGTGCGGCTGCTAGAGAATTCGGGACGCCCAGTTGCCTTGGCAGGACTTCAGCCAGTGGGATTGCTAGCGGCAGATAAAGGCGATCGCGTTTCTACACCCCAATTGTGGCAAATCCTCCAGAATCGCCAGGGCACCCGTTTTCATCAAATTTCTCTATCGCTGCATACCAAAGACAATCGCCCTTGGGGATATCTTCAGGTGGGGCGAAGTCTCAAAGAATTGGACGATCATCTGACTGCCCTGAAATTTATTCTCTTACTGGGGTTGCCCGTGGCAATGATTGTCGTTGCTGGTTCCAGTTGGTGGTTGGCAGGGCTAGCAATGCAACCAATTTACCAATCCTATGGGCAAATCCAACAATTCACAGCCGATGCCGCCCATGAGTTGCGGACGCCCTTAGCGGCAATCCAAGCAACCGTTGAATCGACGTTGAGAATGAATCAACTCAGCGAACTAGAGGCGCGGGATACTCTAAAAACCATTGAACGGCAAAATTACCGCCTATCTGAATTGGTTCGGGATTTATTGCTACTCTCCCGTATGGATCGGCAGGCTTTGTCAATTAAATATCGTCCCGCCTGTCTCAACGATCTTGTCAGCGACGTTGCAGAAGAATTGTCAGCACTAGCGATCGCTGCCGATTTGACGCTTTCTATAGATATTCGCACGCCAGAACCTTTGCACGTCAACGGCGACGAAGAACAGCTGTATCGCCTGATTTTTAACTTAGTGGTGAATGCTATCCAATACACGCCCGCTGGGGGTCAGGTGGCGGTGATTTTAGAGAGCAGCACCCAAGCACTAATTTTTATAAAAGATACTGGCGTTGGCATTGCACTTCCAGAGCAGACGCGGATTTTTGACCGCTTTTATCGGGTAAATAGCGATCGCTCTCGACACACGGGCGGTTCTGGATTGGGCTTGTCAATTGCCAAAGCGATCGCAATTGCCCACAACGGCAGCATCGACGTTCAGAGCGAATTGGGCAAAGGCAGCACGTTTACAATCAGACTGCCTTTGCATAATTAAATGCACTGCTGCATTTCTTGGCTAATTTAATGCAGATGTGATGTTATTTTCACATCTTTCGGTTAGGTTGACGTTCTGTAGCAAGCCTAAATGAGTTGTAAACTCTCTCTTGCTCTCTTTTCTTCGCGCTCTATAGCGCTAACGCGCATGGCTCCGCTAGTGCGTCTTGGCGGTTCCTTTTTTCCCCAAGTCACATAGGGCTGCTATATCTAATTAAATACTTTAGATGTCTTCCTAATGACCTATCAGGATTTCATCCTAATTTCATTTTTTTGTAAAACACTGAGAAATACCTACTGCTTTCTGGAACTAACTTACAGAGCAGGAGCGAGGATAGTCAAATAAATTGATGCCCCTAAACTCTATGCAAATTAATTCTTTTAAAAATGGTTTTTTGGCTGCCACCCTGGTAGCGATCGCCTCCATGACTGGCGGATTTCTGACAGCTTGTTCTAGTGGCTCTCAAAACCAAGCCCAAGCCCCAACCGCCTCCCCATCAGATGCTGGCGGCATGGAACACATGGAACACAGGGGACACGGAAGCGGCATGAATCATAGCATGGCAATGGATTTAGGGCCAGCCGATGCTAATTACGAGCTGCGGTTTATTGACGCGATGAGTGTGCATCATCAAGGTGCGGTGATGATGGCAAAAGAAGCCCAACAAAAATCTAAACGCCCTGAAATCAAGCAGTTGGCTGACAATATTATCCAAGATCAAAACAAAGAAATTAATCAGATGACACAGTGGCGACAGGCATGGTATCCCCAAGCCAGCAATCAGCCGGTTGCTTACGGAGGTGCAGACAAATCCGTCGTCCCCATGTCAGAACAACAACGCCAAAGCATGATGATGTCTGGAGATATGGGCGCTGCTGATGCTGAGTTCGATCTGCGCTTTATTAATGGGATGATTGCTCACCATGAAGGCGCTTTAACAATGGCTGAAGATGCACTGAATAAGTCGAAGCGACCCGAAATTAAACAATTGTCCCAACAAATTATCACTTCACAAAAAGCAGAAATTGAGAAAATGCAGCAGTGGCGACAAGCTTGGTACAAAAAGTAATTCAGATTAATTGAAAGCAGGAAGGGGTGACAAAACAGCACCGATAGCCGCCTAGGCCAGGATTTCTCCCTTCCCGTGAACGGGGAGGGTTGGGGTGGGGTTCCTGATTTCATCCTAATTTCATTCTTTTGTGCAAACTTAATATCTAGATGGTGGTTTAACGCTGTTGCGGTCAGCATCACTGGCTATTTACGGCACTAGGTAAGTGCCCTTGCTAGAGGGCTGAATTAAACCTCGGTATCCCATCCAAACGCAAGGAACCCCTTAGTTATGCTTTTTTTTCCTAACTCCAAGCCATCTAAGGCACGCGATCGCTTATTTGGGACACTCCTGAGCCTACTCCTACTGGCTGCACCAACCTCGGTTCTCGCCCATGCTGGACATGGGGATGAGTTTCATGGGGATGAAGCCAGTCAAGGAACTCCACAGGGAATTCAAGTGGATGCCCAAACAGCAAAACGGATGGGAATCGAGGTAAAACCAGTCTCTCAACAACGGCTGGGTTTTGGCATTAAAACCACGGGTCAAATTGAAACTTTGCCCAGCCAAAAAGCGGAAGTGACATCACCCACTCCGGGGAAAATCGTTGAGCTTCTCGTGGAACCTGGTGCAGTGGTGCAAGCAGGCAAAGTCGTCGCTGTCATCGCCGCACCTGACTTAGTAGAACTGCGCGTAGGTTCCCAGGAAAAACGAGCCGAAGCCGAAGCGGATCTGCAACAGGCGCAAGCAGATTTAAAGCTAGCTCAAGAAAATTATCAGCAATACTCGCAGATAGCCGCCTCAGACATTCAGCAAGCTCGCACTGAACTAGCAGTCGCTCAAGAACAGTATGAACGCGATCGCGAGTTGGAGCGTGCAGGGGCGCTGCCACGTCGCCAAATGCTGGAGTCTCTTGCTCACCTGGCAGAAGCCAAAACGCAATTGACCAAAGCAACCAGCCGTCGGGAAGTGCTGGAAGCCGAAGCGCAACTCAAACGCGCCAAATCGGCTGTCAAAGTCGCAAATTCCCGGATTCGCCTGAGTAATACCGCTTATCAGACGCGGCTGCAACAACTGGGAACCCGCGCCAATGACAAAGGGTTGGTGACGGTAACAGCTCCCATTTCTGGCACCGTTGCCGACCGGGAAATTACCCTCGGTCAATCGGTGGAGGAGGCGGGGGCAAAGCTGATGACCATCCTGAATAATAATCGGGTGTGGGCTACGGCGAGTATCTACGAAAAAGATTTAAATAAGGTAAAAATTGGGCAACGAGTTAGGGTGAAGGTTGCCAGCTTGCCGAATCGCACCTTCACAGGCAAGATTGCGGTGATTGGCTCGGTTGTAGAAGGGGAAACGCGAGTCGTGCCAGTCAAAGCTGAACTGGATAACCCTGGCGGACAGTTGAAGCCGGGGATGTTTGCAGAATTGGAAGTGTTAACCAACCAAACTCCCGCGCCTATCTTAGTCATTCCGACTTCAGCCGTGGTGGAAACCAATGGCAGGCAGCGAGTTTACGTGCAAAATGGTACCGCCTTTGAGCCAGTTGAAGTCACCTTGGGACGAACTGTGGGGGATGTAGTTGAAGTCAAGGGAAGTTTGTTTGAGGGCGATCGCATTGTCACCCAAGGCGCAATTCAACTGTATGCCCAATCCTTACGCGGCGGCAGCTCAGAAGGCAAAAGCGAAGAGAAACAGCCTTTAATTCCAAACTCAGACGCGATTAATCGGGTTTCTGCCATTCAAAACTCACTTCCTTGGTTGTGGGTTTTGCCAGCCGGGGGAGCGATCGCATTCGTTGCCTTTTGGTTAGGACGCCGCACCAAAAAAGCCGTCAGTTTGGTAAATTTCTCAGTTCCCGAAATGCCGAAAACTCAGGATTCCGATCCTCAGCAACTAACACCAAAACGGTAGATTATGCCTACCTCTAGCCTGAACGCCTGAGCGAGCTAAGATCCAGAAACGAAGCTGCTGGAGAGCGAGCGTGGTATACAACCCACTGCAAATACCATCTGGGGACTAACTGGCTGATTCTGACGATACCCCAGTGGATATGCAAAATCTAATCCCCACCTTGCTGAGCGCAATTTTAAGTTGGTTGTGGAGCTAAAAGAATCGGAAAGAGCGATCGCACAGTTAGGGAATCTGATCCGCCTCACAAAGAGACAAAATTGTATTCAAAAATGCCTTTAATTCAGGACATACGTTGACAGCATTCATCAGATCGTTTCTCCTCAAAATACTAACAGCATCGCGTGTTTTGCTATAACTGCGGCATTTGCCCTGTTTTTGACCCTGTTCAAAGATTTCTTTAATCCGATAGGACGGTGGATTATCATGATTAACCCGCTCAGGGGAACCACTGGGTGCTGACTTATTACCTCCAGATATTTGCTGAATTGTTGACCAAAACGGTAAAAGCCAAGCCTCAAAATCATACTGCGCTGCATGGGGATAAAATCTGGGGTTATTTCCTACCCAGGATCTCATTTTTTCTTTTGCATCTTGTGCATCTACGAAATCATTAGTACCTGTGTAAACATCTGTTAGTGCAATTACTGCATCATAACCATCTTTCTCCAGCAAATTCTCAACAACACGTCTAAGTTTATCCTCTTTAGGAATACGACCTTCCTGTGGGATAAACTTGAGTTTTGGCATCGGTGGCTCTAGGCGTGACTTTAGAAAATCGTGCAGCTTAGTCTTAAAGGCCATTTCAGTTGCTCCCTCAACCAAAATAGCGATTTTCATGGTCGCCCTCCGATTATATTCATTGCCCAAATCTGATCTAGGCTATAGTCTTTTAGCCAGTGGTCTAAGTCCATTGAATCAGCCCAAGTCATGGTTGTCAGACCATCTTCAGAATCGCACACTAGCACCTCTTTAGGCTCTAGAAATCGAATTAGCCTATCTGAGTGAGTTGCCACAATCAGTTGAGTACGCTCGGCAGCTTCTCTCATCACATGAGCTAATAATCGCAATAACTCTGGATGCAAACTAACTTCTGGCTCGTCAATTAGGGTGACAGCAGATAGATCGCGACTTTGCAGGAGGGTAACTAACCAGAGAAATCGCAATGTGCCCTCAGACAGCTGATCCATATAAAGGGGCTGAGAGAAATTTTTGTCCTTCCAAGTCATTGCCAAAGTTCCTGCTGCTACGGGTGGAAACCCCAATCGTTGAAAATCTGGAAAGGCAGCAGCTAGCGTATCTTCAACTAAAGCAAATCGATCCGAATCTGTTTCCCGCAGATAATAAAGACAGGAAACCAAATCCTCTCCATTGGCTCCTGGCAATGTTGCAGGGCGCATTCGTTGAGGGAGACGTATAGTGCTTTTGGGGGCAACATTCAATTCCCATGACCTGTAAAAAGTACACGAAGCTAATCTCTTTCGTAGATTCTCCGGCTGCTCATACATCTTGGGAACCTGAGAAAGGGAGGTTTCTAAAGGATTATGTTCCCAGCTAGGGCGCAATAGCTTTTCATCAACAGTATTGTAATACTTGATATCCGAGCCACGAGACTCTATGTACTTGAAAGGGTTAGGAGCAAAGGGATATCGCTGTTGGGTCAGAGTTTCTAGACCAATTTCCTCAAATTGACCCTTGAGAATAAGTCTGAGGTAATATTTCAGCGGTTCTTCATTCGGTACAGGCATTGACAAGGAGATTGCCACACTATCTGCCTTATCCCGCGTCACCATTTGACTCAGACCACTCAACTCTGAAATCTTGGACTGTAACTGACCCTTTGCGGACGCTGCCAGGAGTGAGAATATCTCCAAAAAAGAAGTTTTGCCTACACCGTTAGCACCAATCATTACGGTTAGGGGTCGCATATCCACTTGAACTTCAAACAAGCGTCGGAAGCCATCAATCCTGATGTTGTCAAATGTGTTCATACTCAATCTATCTGTAGTCGATTAATACCCTGCTGCCTAGTGTAGTGCTTCAAGCCAAGCTAAACCGACCTCCCCAGCACTACTCTTGCCGTGTCATTACTAAATATCTGGTGCCATCTAATTTCACCCTGATTTCATTTTGCTGTGTCAATTATTTAAAAAGGAGTTCTCTAAACTGACACCTGACAAATGCTCAGTGCGCTCATCAAGTGGTCTATCAAACAACGCTGGCTAGTTGTCCTCGCCGCTATGCTGGTGACAGTTTGGATATTTCGCGTGGCGTCGCAAATGCCAGTGGATGTATTTCCCAGCTTTGCTCCGCCCCAAGTCGAAATTCAAACAGAAGCCCCCGGATTAGCACCAGAAGAAGTAGAATCTCTGGTTACTTTACCGATTGAAAGTGCTATTAATGGGACTCCCGGAGTCACAACAGTACGGTCTGCTTCAGCGGTGGGGCTTTCAGTTGTGAAAGTTATCTTCAATTGGGAAACTGATATTTATCAAGCCCGACAATTGGTGACAGAGCGATTGCAGCAAGCGCAAGAAAAGCTGCCAGAAAGTGTTGATTCGCCACAAATTTCTCCAATTAGTTCTCCAATCGGCACTGTATTGCAATATGCTTTCACTGTTGAAGAAGGCAATAGGCAACAAGCATCTTCACCTAGCACTGACTTGATGGAGGTCAGGCGTATCGTAGATTGGCAGGTTACGAACCGCCTTTTAGCGGTTCCTGGCGTCTCGCAGGTAATCGCTTATGGGGGTGATATTCGTCAGTATCAAATATTAGTCGATCCAGCGAAACTAAAAGCGTTTGATGTGTCTTTACAGGACGTGACTGAAGCCGCAGAAAAGGCTAATGTTAACGCTCCGGGTGGATTTTTGATCGACCCCGACCAAGAGTTATTAATTCGAGGTGTTGGACGGATTGAGTCGATAGAAGACTTGCGACAATCAGCGATTACCGCTCGGAATGGAACACCGATTCGATTAGGCGAGGTCGCTGATGTCAAAATTGGTGCCGCACTCAAGCGGGGTGATGGCAGTTTGAATGGCAAAAAGGCAATTGTGGTCATGATTAATAAGCAGCCACAAGCCGATACTCCCACAGTCACTCGTGCCATTGAGTCGGCAATGAAAGAGGTGAAATCGAGTTTGCCTCCGGATGTAAAAATGACGGTTACTTTCCGTCAAGAAGACTTTATCGACGCCTCGATTGAAAATGTTCGGGAAGCGCTCGTTGAAGGCAGTATTATTGTTGCTTTTATTCTTATCCCATTTTTGATGAATTGGCGCACTCTGGTCGTAAGTCTGACCGCACTTCCCTTGTCTTTACTGTTAGGATTACTAGCGTTAAATTGGCTGGGATACGGTCTGAATACGATGACTCTGGGAGGCTTGGCAGTTGCGATTGGTTCAGCCGTTGATGATGCTATTGTGGACGCCGAAAATGTCTACCGTAGCTTGCGAGAAAATAAGCTAGCAGAGAAACCAAAGCTACCATTAGAAGTTGTCTTTGAAGGTTGTCAGGAAGTACGTGATTCTCTATTTGGTGCCACTTTAATTACTGTAGTGGTTTTCTCGCCAATTTTTGCCCTTGCGGGTGTGGAAGGTCGCATTTTTACACCGATGGGAGTGGCTTATTTAGTGGCAGTTCTAGCTTCTAGCGTGACCGCACTCACCATCACTCCAGCTTTGTGTGCCATCTTATTGCCTCACGGTCATTTGCCAGAAAAAGAACCGTGGGTGGCAAGATTTTTTAAAGGGCTTTATCGTCCGTTTTTAATGTTTTCTTTACGGAATTCTCAGCTGATTTTGGGAGTTGCGACTGCTAGTTTGGTGGCTGCAATTTTAATTGTCCCTTCCTTGGGACGGGTGTTTTTGCCGGAGTTCCAAGAGCGATCGCTCGTCAATACCCTGACTCTGTATCCCGGTGTCTCCCTAGAAGCGACTAATCGTGCCGGTTTCGCCCTTCAGGATACGCTTAAGGATGACCCGCGCTTTGATTTTATCCAGTTGCGATCGGGACGTGCACCAGGAGATGCGGATGCGGCGGGTGTCAACTTGGCGCACTTAGATGTAGAACTGAGTGAAAAGGGGATAAAAGACCGGAAAGGAAGCATTGAAAAGTTGCGAGCGGAATTTGCTAGATTGCCAGGAGTTGCGCCAAATATTGGCGGATTTATTTCTCACCGGATGGATGAAGTGCTGTCTGGAGTGAGGAGTGCGATCGCTGTCAAAATTTTTGGTCCAGATTTAGAACAACTCCGCACTCTGGGTAAACAAGTCGAAGAGATTATGAAAACTGTTGGGGGTGTTGTAGACTTGCAACTCGAACCCCAACTGCCCATTAGACAAGTACAAATTCAGTTTGATCGCCAACAAGCAGCTCGTTATGGCTTAACCGTCGGAGAACTTTCCGAAACGATTGAAACTGCGCTCAATGGACGTGTAGTTTCTCAAGTTTTGGAGGAACAACAAACTTTTGACCTGGTTGTATGGTTAAAAGAAGATGCTCGGAGCAATCTAGAAACCATCCGCAATTTATTAGTGAGTACACCAACAAATCAAAAGATTCCCTTAGCTCAGTTAGCAGAAATTGGCTACGGCACTGGCCCGAATACCATCAACCGCGAGAATGTTTCCCGCTTAATTGTCGTCTCGTCTAATGCTAGCGGTCGAGATTTGCGCTCTGTCGTTGATGAAATCAGAGGCAAAGTTAAACAACAAGTACAATTACCAGCTGGTTACTTTATCGAATACGGCGGTCAATTTGAGTCGGAACAACGCGCTACTCAAAACATCTTGATATTCAGTGCGATTGCATTTGTGGTGATTACGGTCTTAATCTACTTGTCTGTTAAGTCCATCCCCTCAACTGCGATGATTATGATTAATTTACCCTTGGCATTGGTGGGAGGTGTCATTTCAGTGGCATTAACGGGTGGGATTATTTCCGTCGCCTCTCTGGTTGGCTTTATTACTCTATTTGGAGTTGCCACTCGCAACGGATTGTTATTAGTTGATAATTACAACGCTAAATTTGCCACGGGAATGCCTTTTTGGGAAGTAATCATTCAAGGTTCGATGGAAAGGCTCAATGCCATTCTAATGACGGCTTTTACCTCCGCTTTGGGGTTAGCACCTCTGGTCGTGGGAGGAGGTGCAGGAAAGGAAATCTTGCAGCCGTTGGCGGTGGTTGTGTTAGGAGGGTTGTTTACTTCTACAGCGTTAACGCTGTTAGTTTTACCCGCTTTGTATGCCAAGTTTGGCAAAGTTTTGCTGCCGAAACAGGTAAATCCGGTGTCCGATCTATAAGTTGCGAAAAGAAGAATTTAAACCACAAAGACGTAAAGGACATGAAAAGAAAATGAAATTATTGAAGGCAAATTTAATTATTTTGGGAAGTGTCGGAGTGCTTTTTTTAGGCGCTTGCACTGGCGAACAGCAGGCATCGAAACCTGATAATAGTCCCACAGAAGCGAAAACGAATGTTCCTGCTGTTTCTCCTTCAGAAACGGCAGCCAAACCTGACCATTCACAACCTTCCAAAGGGGGTAAAGTCGTCGAGACGGGAAAATATCATTTAGAGTTCGTGCCTGAAAAAGAAGCGAACGGCACTCACTTAGATTTGTATCTTCAGAAAGGCGACACCCACGAAGCAGTTTCTAATGCCAAAGTCACGGCTCAAGTTCAGTTACCCAATGGGAGTCAAAAAACCCTAGACATGAAATACGATGTTCAGGGTAAGCACTACGCTGTTTTGCTACCCGAACAAGCATCAGGCGAGTATAAGGTGGTCATCCTCTCGGAAATCAATGGCGAAAAGGCGAACGGTCGTTTTACTTTTAATCGCTAGCAATGCTAGGGGTACGAAGCTATAGCAATCCTATTTGAGTTGTGAGATCCAGTGGTTTAGATACCCGACTTCTTAGAGAAGTCGGGTATCTCGCTTTAACGAATCATTTGGGACTGCTGTTGTAGGTTGGGTTAAGGAATTAAACCCAACCTAATACTAAAAAATGACATCGTTTCATTCAGCTCTTTTACTGAAAATCCCGTACTCTTAGAATGCTAAAGATTGGATTTAGTCGTTGCCTGTGACCTTTTGAATCAAGTCTTGTGCTTTTTCGATTAAATTAGAGTCGTTATTGTTTTCTGTGGAATTGAGTACAGTCTTTTCGTTTGCCTTTTCGCTATAGTCAAAGGGTTCATTGGGGTTTGCTGATTTTTGCTGCTTATCCTCTTCAAGAAAACCTGTTGCTTCGCTATATTGATAGGCGCGGTCAACTCGGTCGTCTGATGTCAGCTTATCTCTTGAATGTAATACTGCATAACTAGGCTGTGCGGCGATGAATAAACTTGCCACACTGATTAAAGTTATTACACTTAAAACAAAAATATTTTTATGGAGTTTTTGTTTTAAAGTTACTAAAATTCGTTGCATGGAAATTTCCTCCCAATTGCTTTTTGTGAGAATTGATGATGCGCGAGTAGATAGGACTACTAACACCATTTATTAAGTACGAAATGAATCGTACTTATCTAGTTACATCTATGCCGTCTGCCGCAGGATACATTCGTTTATTTTTTTAACCATTCATGATGAATTTTTATTCCTCGGCTCTGCATAGTTTGTTCAAATAAATCGGTGGAAAGTGCCTGTTCTACAGGCCAGACGCCTGGTTTTTTGAGTTTGCCTGCTAGCAATAATTCGGCAAGGGTGCCGGTGCCATAACCGGCTGCCACGGCTGTATTTTCATGCACTAAAGTTGAGCAATAACTTGCTGGCCGATCATCTTTATAACCGTTGACTTCAGAGCGAATTGCTACACCGATGCCAGTGAAGCGATCGCTAACATCTGTCATTCGGTGGCTGACGCGAGCTAAAAATTCGATGACTTTTGGATTGTTGAGCCAGCTAGAGGGCCACCAGTGGGCAACGCTCCAAGTTAGATAATTGTAAAAATCGGGAACTGTACCAAATTTGGTAATGACGGTTTTAACAGGAAAAGTGTCGGGTAGCGTGAAGGCTTCTGGCATATCAAACCAGTAAACGCCGATGCGACCATAGGGAGCAGGAAATTCAATGGTTTCGCGATCGCTATAGGGCTTGATTATCTGCCACTGACCATTTATCAAAGCTTTAAAAGGGCTTTGTAGCCCTAAAAATGTTGTTCGCATCACCGTAATACCAGCGCCCCCCGACCCCGATACTAGATAGCTCAGATGAATGCGTTCTGTCTCATCTAGTTGCTCGACGCCCTGGCGTACCATGCTATTAGAAATACCGGGGAAAATACCCGTATTAATAATTGCTGTAACTCCAGCAGCAGCAGCTTCGTCTCGGAAATCCAATGCTTTGCGAGTAAAAGATGGGTGATCGCTGACATCCAGATAGTTGACACCCACTTCTATACAAGTTTTTAGGACTTGGGCATCTCGGTAGTGAAATGGTCCCGCACAGTGGATTACAAGATCGCAAGCAGCGATCGCATCCCTCAACACTTCTCGATCCGCTAAATCTAAAACCTGGAATTGCACTTGCGATCCCAGCTTTTCGCTGACCAACGTTGGCAAGCTTGCAACACCGTGCGCCCCGATTGGGTTTCTGCCAGTAACGGTAATTTGCGCCTGTGTGTGAGCGACGATATCCGCCGCCACATTGCTACCAATCCGTCCGCTTCCTCCCAGAATTAAAACCCGTGTCATTAATCAAGTTGTTAACGCTATCTTCAGTTCATCAGGTTTGCCTGCTTCTCTCCATCGGTACCAAGGCAGACTTTTTTTCAGTAGAACAGACAAATTTTATCGAAATCCGGAAGATCAATTTGTCGATCGGCTGACCTACATGAGATATTAGATGACTTTCACACCCAGCTTTGGGAAGTAGTATCTACCCGAAAACTTCACTTTGTTACACTATACTTAAGAAAGATGTATAAAAAAATCTTCTATGATAAACAAACAAATACCCATGAAGTACCCATAAAGCGGGCATCAATCGTTCGTGAATCAAGGAAAATAAAATCTTTTTTTTAATTGCTAAGAACTCCTAAATTCTAAAGATAACTTTAGGTTGGCATCATTGAGTTGCGAATGAAGGGAGTAATTAGCTGGATTTGGTATAACTTCTCAATGGAAGTGTCCAGCGGTGAAAAAGGAAATTTTCGAGCAGCAGATTGAGGCGACCTCACAACGCCGGAAAGAGCTTTGGCAACGAACTGAGGAATTTCCCACCCAGGACAAGCAACTACTGGTGGAAAGTTTGCAAGAACACGACCAAACTCTAGAAGAATTGCAAGTAACTTTAGAGGAACTGCGATCGCAGAATGAAGAGCTAATCGCCAGCCGTCAGACTGTGGAAATCCAGCGACAGCGCTACCAAGATTTATTCGAGCTGGCTCCAGACGCTTACTTGGCGACGAATCTTGATGCCGTGATTCTAGAAGCCAACCAAGCGGTAGCGCACTTGCTGAATATTTCTCAGGAACACTTGCTCGGCAAACCGTTAGTTATTTTTGTAACGGGTAAGGCTTTGCAAAACTTTTATACAAACTTAAGCCAATTCCTCGCAACTGACCAAGTAAGCAAATGGGAGGTTGAGATTCAAACCCGGCAGGGTAGGCGCTTTCCCGCCACCTTCAAAGTTAAAGCAGTGCGCGACTCAAGCGGGCGGGTGGTAGAACTGCTCTGGCTGTTACAAGACATTACCGAGCGCAAGCAGCACGAAGCGGCTTTTCAGAGCGATCGCCATCTTCTCGAAACCCAGGTTGAACAACGAACGGCTGAGCTTGTGGAAACTAACGAGCAACTCAAACAGGAGATCGCTAAACGTCAGCGGGCTGAAAAAGCGCTGTGGCAGCGGGCGGAAGGGGAATGGGCGATCCGGGTGATTACCGAACGCATCCGCCAGTCGCTCAACCTAGAGGAAATTCTCAACACGACGGTAGCAGAAATTCGACAAGTTCTAGGGAGCGATCGCGTACTGATTTTCCGCACAGAGCCGAATGGGGATGGCGTCGTGGTGGCTGAATCAGTAGATGCAGATTGGCTCTCATTCTTAGGCAATACCGCACCCGCAGCCATGTTTAGAGAATGTATGCCCCTCTATCGGCAGGGGAACGCTAGAGTAATTGATGACATTCAACAAGTAGGGTTTCCAGCAGATATCACTGAGTTTTTCCACTCGTCGCAAGTCAACGCCGCCTTAGGCGTTCCCATCATGCATGGCGGTCGGTTTTGGGGGTTACTTGCAGCTCATCAATGTTCGGCACCGCGTCACTGGGAACCGCTAGAGATCGATCTGCTCAAGCAATTGGCAATCCAAGTATCTATTGGCATTCAGCAATCAGAACTGTATCGGCAAGTCCAGCAACTGAATACGAACCTGGAACGCCAGGTACGCGATCGCACTGCCCAATTGCAACAAGCGCTCGACTTTGAAGCACTGCTCAAACGCATCACCGACGATGTCCGCGATCGCCTTGATGAAAACCAGATTTTACAAGTCGTCGTCTGGGAATTAGGCGTCGGGCTGAATATTGATGGCTGCGATACAGGTTTATACGATGCCGACCAGACCACGTCTACCATCAGCTACGAATACACCCTGGGAATCCCTTCTGCTCAGGGGCAGGTAGTGCAGATGGCAGACTTCTGGGAGGGTTATTCTCAGCTGCTGCAAGGCAAATATTTCCAATTTTGTCAGATGGTGCCCGATAGTCGAGGTGCGCTGACCAGACTCGCTTGCCCCATTGTTGATGACCAAGGGGTACTGGGGGATTTATGGTTATTTAAGCCCCAGCAAGACGTCTTCAGCGAGCTAGAAATTCGACTGGTGCAACAGGTCGCGAATCAGTGCGCGATCGCCCTTCGGCAAGCCCGGCTGCATCAAGCAGCGCGATCGCAAGTCGAGGAACTGGAAAAACTCAATCGCCTCAAAGATGACTTTCTCAATACCGTTCCCCACGAGTTACGCACACCAGTCTCTAACATGAAAATGGCGATTCAGATGTTGTCCATTGCTTTGAATCGTGACTATGCCTTATTTGCCGAAATGGGCAAGCCGAGGGAACAACAAAGCAAAGTCGCTCGCTACTTTCAGATTTTACAGAACGAGTGCGAACGAGAAATTCGCCTGATTGATGACCTGCTGGATTTACAAAAACTCTATGCAGGCGCTCACCCTTTATTACTGAGTGCGATTCAGCTCCAGGAATGGCTACCGCCCATTGTAGAACCTTTTCAAGAGCGAGCCAGAAACCACCAGCAAACCTTGCTCCTTGACCTCCCTGCCGACCTCCCTCGCTTCATCTGCGACCCCACGACGCTAGGCAGGATTTTGAGCGAGTTACTAGAAAACGCCTGCAAGTACACCCCCGCATCAGAAACGATCGCATTCAAAGTCCAGAGTCAGCCAGGGAGCGTTCAGTTTAGCGTCAGCAATTCCGGCGTGGAGATTCCGGAACGCGAACTTCCGCATATCTTTGACAAGTTTTACCGCATTCCCAGTAATGACCCGTGGAAGCAAGGGGGAACGGGATTAGGGTTGACGATCGTGAAAAGATTAATCGCCCATTTGAAAGGGACTCTGCGAGTGGAAAGTAAGGATCGTCAGACCTGCTTTATCCTCGATTTACCGAGCGATCGCTCAGCTCAAATTATCTCCTAATCCTTCCATTGGTAAGGGCACGGGCAATGCCGTGCCCCGATTTATCGCTACGAAATTTTAAACACAGACTCAACCGTAGATTTGAGAGAATTTCCCGCATCCTTCAGCTTTTGGGCAATTGGCTGCTGAGTATGCAGGAACACACGAGCGCAGTTGCGTCCCGGCATCCCGGAAATAGAACCGCCTGGATGAGTACCCGCACCGCTGAGAAATAACCCTTCAATCGGAGTTTTGTAGTTCGCCAATTCCGGCAACGGACGGAAAAAGACCATTTGGTCGAGGGTCATATCAACGTGGTAGTAGTTCCCCTTATAAGCGCCCAAGCGATCGCCGAGTTCCGCTGGACTTTCAACAGCACGAGCGATAATGGAGTGCTTGAGATTCGGTGAATAATCGGCTAGCTTATCTAACACGCGGTCTGCGACTTTGTTTTTCAGTTCATCTGTCCAGCCAGTACCATGCAAACCCGTACCTTCTGCACCAGCAATCTGATAAGGCGCGAAAAACTCGATCCAGAGCGTATGCTTACCTTCTGGAGCCATTGACGGATCGAGTACCGTGGGTACGACCACATACATTGAGGGATCGGCATCGGGAATGTTGCCGATAGAAGCCTCGCTGTGAGCAATTTCCACATGGCGCACCGAGTCAGCAATTAGAACTGAGCCAATTAGGTACTCATCCTGGTGATTGTGGTGTTCAAAGCGTAAAGGCTCCGATAGGGCGCAATCGATCTTGAGAATTGTTTCGTTGTTGTTGACAATTCTGCGCTCTAAGCGCTCCCTTAAATTCGGGTCGGCTGAATCAACATCGCTCTCATCCATGTGGCGTAGGAACAAGCGCTTGGCATCAATGTTGGAGATCACCCCAGTTTTAGCGCGGTATTCGGTGCCACCTGCCACCCGCACGCCCACTGCACGACCGTCATCGATTAATACTTTTTCAACGGTCTGGTCGCACAGGACGACACCGCCTTTACTTTTCACTAGCTTCAGCAAAGCATCAACCAGTGCGCCGCTACCACCTTTAGGTCGCGCCATTCCGGGGTCATGGCGCATCGCCATCATGATTGAACCGACAGAAATGGTTTTTTGGGACGGAGGTGCGCCAAGCTCTGCGGAGAGTCGAGCCAAGGGCGCTTTCAGAAACTCGGAATCAAACCACTCGTTGAGGATATCTTCCGGGCTGGTGAGCATGGTACGAATCAGATCCAACGTCTTATTTGGCCCACCCAAGACGGAGAATAAATCTTGCAGCTTTTTGAGGTCGTAATTGCCAGCAATGTCAACGATCGATTTTGGCGGTGCGTTGAACACCGGGATCATTGCACCCAGTACGCGCTGCCAGTACTCGGTATATTCGGCATATTTTTTGGCATCGCGATCGCTATAACGTGCAATCTCCGCACAAGTTTTTTCAACAGATTTGTGACCTAAAAAGTATTTGCCATCAGGATGGGGGCAAAAAGCGACTGGGTCGCAATATAAATATTCCAAGCCATATTTAGTGAGTTCTAACTCTTCGACTACCGGACCCAAGTGAATGAACTCGTGGTCAATCGAGCAGAGGTTGAACTTAAAACCCGGTGCCTCTTTCGGTAAGATTTCTTCGGTTGTTGCGCCGCCGCCCGGAATGGAGCGCTTTTCTAGTAACAGAACGCTATAGCCTGCTTTGAGCAGATATGCGGCACAGACAAGTCCGTTGTGACCGGCACCAATAATGACAACATCGTACTCTTGCATGGACAATACTCTCAGACCCGTGTATATCCCCGATTCTAAGAAAGTTAAGAACTTTAAAGGGTCTATCACTCGAAGGATATCCTCCGCCCGGAGCCGCCAGCTAGACGCGGGAGAAAACGCCTTTAGGGCTGTTTGTGATGAGGCGCGAATATCAGGGCAAGCACAGGGCAAGCAGCCGCTAAGGGCATGGCGTCTACTCGGAGAGGCGTAGGGCAAAGCGGACAGAATCGTGAGAGGTGGTGAGAGATGGTAAGAGGCGCGATAGCGAAGCGCTGACTTGTCAGTTCGCGCTCATGCCAAGCGAGGCGTTAGCCTAGCGCAGAAAAAGTCAGTTCGCTGATTTTCTTCGTTAACCGCGGCTAAACTCTAGCCCAAAGCAATTCTCGCAGTTATACTGGCTAGGTCTACATCGTCTTGGAACGGGTCAGCACTACAGAATATGAATCCTGTTGTCAAAATTGTTCAACCCTCTGGCATTTTAGACGGTATGAAGGCGACTCAGTTTCGTCAAGAAATTAGCGATATTGTTGAAAACGGAGGCAATATGGTGTTAATTGACTTTAAGGACGTTACCTTTATGGATAGTTCTGGGTTGGGGGCGCTAGTGCTTGCACTCAAAACTGTTCGCGCCGCTGGTGGTAAACTCTTTATTTGCTCGATTAATGAGCAAGTAAGAATGTTATTTGAACTGACCAGTATGGATCGCGTCTTTGAAATCTTTCCGAATCGTGAAGAATTTAATAACGCGGTTAGTCAATAGCTAATGGCTAATCGCTAATGGCTAATCGTAATCGACAATTAGCACTTAGCAATTAGCACTTAGCACTTGACTAATCAAAATTGATTTGCAGCAACGATAAATCATCGTCAAAATAGTCTTTTGGATTCTTATCTTGAACAGAATTTACTATCCCATCTAGATTATTCTGATGATTTTTCGGAAATTCCGTCAGCAGATCGATGAATGCATCAAGACCCCAAATCGTGCCATCTGGTTGGTTAATTTCATAAATCCCATCACTGAAAATGTAAAGTGTGCTGGATTTTTCCACCTCGCAGCTACCATCCATAAATTCAGCATCAGGAAACATCCCAACTGGCAACCCTGGGGTTTTTAAGCGTTTGACTTGGGTGACTAAATTCGAGTTTGCAGAGATTAACACTGCCGGTGGATGCCCAGCACTGGCGTAAACTAGGGTGCGCTTAACTCGGTTATAGACTCCGTACCAGATAGTGAAATATTTATCATTTCGCTGAGTCATCTGGAACGTTTCATTCAACGCCTTCAGGACATCACTAGGCTCATAGTAATTAATTTTCGGAAGGGCTTGGCTTTTGAGTAAGTTCATTACAGAAAGAGACGGTAAAGCAGCCCGCAATCCATGTCCGGCGACATCTAGCAGATAAATCGCTAAATGATCTGGATCTAGCCAGTAATAATCAAAGCCATCCCCTCCTAATTGGCGGGAAGGAACAAAACGAGAATCAATGGTTACAGGAGGTGAGGTCAGCGGAGAAGGAAGGATGGAACACACATACTCGGCTGCTTCTGCTAATTCCGCCTCCAACAGCAGTTTTTGGTGCTGCAAGTCGTGGCTGAGTTGGTGTAACCTCAAGCCTGCCCGCACTCGCGCCTTCAACTCATACATATCGATGGGCTTGCACAAAAAATCATCCGCCCCAGCATCCAGCCCTTTCACCCGATCCTCGACGGAACCCATCGATGTCAGCAAAATAAAGAAAGTTGTTGAAAGTTCTGCGGTTGCCTTGACCTGACGGCACACTTCCAGTCCGTTCATGCGCGGCATGATCCAATCGCAAATTACCAGTGCAGGTCGTAACTTTTGCGCTAGGGTCAAACCGGCTTCGCCATCGCTGGCGACGGTTAATTCATAACCCTCGCTTTTTAGCGTTCTTTTCAGCAATAGCTGAATCGCCGGGTCATCATCAATAATCAGAACTTGAACCATGAGATAGAGGGACTACAGGTCGCTTAAGATGGAAGGCAGTTAAAACTGAAGGATGACACCTGAGGCAAGCGTAAAGATCGCTAAACTTCACCGAAAATATGCACAATCATAAACAAGTATAGTCATCGGTTGCTCGAAGTTATCTAGGCTTTCCACTCGTTACTGACTCGCATTATGATGATCAACATTGTTACTGCGATCGAAAATGCTCATGTAGATATTTTGAGAGCCGTCATCACCAAATCTAGCAAGTCTACGCCCAAAGCTATCAATACTTCCAGTCTAAGCACCTCCGACTTCTTGACTCATGCCACCCATTCATGAGGCTAATGAGAAAGTGGCACGCTGCCCACTAACCAGAAAATTCATTGCGATCGCAACGATTACCTATAGGCTAGACTGGATTCTCTCTAATTTGTGCCGATGTTTAATACAAAGTTTCAGTGTCGTTGATTAAAAAGGCTTTGAACAGTTGAAACTCATCAAAAAAATCTCTGTACAAGTTTCCAGCGACCTCAAGGC
>NZ_JAMPJZ010000074.1:0-27183 GCF_039961835.1 Trichocoleus sp. ST-U1 | reverse complement strand
TGAGTTTCTCGGCTTAAATCTCTAATAAATCTCATAAGTCTCTTGTTTTCTTGACTTTTGTTTTAGCTTATTCTACTTTTTATTATGTGTAATTTATTTTACATAAGCACTTATCAATAATGCTTCTCAAATTCCCAAAAAAATCTGAACTTGTCACGAACTAAATATACAGATGTGATTAAGCATTCGGATACCAATTGCGGAACATGAAGAAGACATTGGGGACGCGGCTTCAACAAAATCAACTCTCGAAACGACAAAAAATGGCTCTAAACCAAGCGTTGTGGGGAGGAGGGGCTTCCATTTCTAAAGATACCGTTTTTGCTGCCCGCCTCAAGCAATTGCTGCTGCGGGCTTTTGTCATTCACAAGTATCGCCAACACCTACCGGCTAGCACTCTACAAGAATATCGCTGTGACCTAAAGCGCCGCTTAAAGCAGTGTCTCGGCTCACAGGCGGATAATAAGCTAGGGTGGAGATTAAAAAAGCGCTATTCTGAAGTTCCTTATTACTTGTTTCTAGTCTTGGACGAAGCTTGTAGTCCGACCCTTTCCAGCACTGACACCCCAACACCAGCCACAGGACAAGTCTCTCAAACTCCCAACCGGGTTTGTGCTGACAAGAAACACAAATTTGGTTCATTTGGCGATCGCACTTTTCGAGTTACCTTCGTGAGGTTGTACTTCAGCTATTGCGTAAACAACTCCAGAATCGTCAGCCTCAAGAAAATGCTGGGTTGTATCAGCCTAATTCTGGTCAAAATCGGCGATCAGCCTGTCCGAGTCCGAGATAGGTGGATTCACTACCACGACTTATACCACCTTGAGGTTAGTCTATTGGAGAGAATTCTAATGGGAAGAGACTGGGTGAGTGGTATTCATGGCATTAACGCTGGCGTGTTCCATGAATCTACGATTATTGGGGAATATGACAGTTTTCTTGATGAAGCCCGAATCGCTATCCATGAGGCGCTAACCCGACCGACACCTTTCAGTCAACTCAAGGCTCTGTGTTGGATGACTTTGCTATTGTTACAGGGAATCAATCCTTTGGCTGTTCTCCTTCGTCATCTTAGGAGTATGAAGAAAAAGCAACAAGAATTATGGGATTGGTTAGACATCTGAGATTGGTTATTTCAACCATAAGGATGCTGACTTTGCTATAGGGTTGAGAAGATATCAAATCTCTTCCATCACTACACGTTTGATAAACTTCTCTACTAAAGGCAGTTGGAAGCAGTAGCCATCCTCTGTTGTCTGCAAAAGCGTTGTGTCTTGCAGTGCGATCGCTTCTTTGTAAACTAGACTTTGTAGTAAGTTGCGATCGCTATCTGTCAAGCTTTTCTACAATTCCCGGAAATACTTGCCGCCTCGCTCCAGCACTGTGGGAATAATGGTCTTGACATCCCGTGCAGTAGCTTTGGGGTACTGGTGTCTCCGTTGATTAGAGATACCGTTATGGGAGTGCCAAAATAGATTGAGTATCAATTTTGCACACTCCCGATCCTATGTTCATTGAGCGCAAAGTCAATCACTCTACTAATACAGTTGAGCTATGGAAATGTGAATGGGAATATCCTGATGGCGCTTCAGCTAAAAAACGCTATATCAACAAGGTTGGGGAAGAACAGCCCTTAAAGCCGGAAGGTAAGAACGCTTGGAACCAGGCTAACGCTATTTGTTGGGCATCCGGTCGCACCCTTGGAAACATTGCTGTTTTTTCTAAATCTATTCTTGGGCATTTCCCAGCACAGGCTGGAGACGATGCCTTCTTGCCTTGCGATTTTGTCCCTGCTGGAAAATTTCGGCATGGTGCTGATCGCTGGTGGTGTAGGACTCATCAAACTCACTGGGGGACAAAAGCCGACCACGAATCATCCGACAAGTCAGGAGTAATGCGTTGTGCAAATCACTCCCAGCCAATGAACTACACTCTGTCTCCACTGGAAATCAATGTAACTGACTATGCTGAGGTGGGAATATGGTGTTCACTTCCAACAGCCCTGTCTTCTCAGCCCATAGAGTCGCGCGCTCCAAAAATTCATGTTCATTTACGTCCTAAGGCACAAGGGAAGAAGTCGATAGACGATGACTTTGATGCTATTTCATTGCTTTACCACGAAGATTTAGAACTATTTGCCAATGCTGAGATTACTCGTGTCAATATCACGCCACCTGCTGCTTTTGAGTTCGTATGTGCCGTAGAGGAAGATCGAGAGATGACTTGTATCAACTGTTCTCACTGCGGATACCCTCACTTGGATTTAGGTGATTTTGCACGGAAGCCTCATCGAAAGCATTTCTGTGGCAATTGCGGTTGTGATAGCACTTGGAGTTCGCGGCATATTGTGTCTACGCCTCTTAAACCTTTGTACGATCAATTTGCAAAGAACACGCAGTATAAGGAGCCAGACAGAACACTGAATCTGGATCTGGATAAATACTCAGGCTGTGATTACGAAATTTGGTCATCTACCCCAGCAATCGTGTGGTCAGCAGATCGTCCGCAGGAAAAAGGGATTCATGTTCATGTCTATAACGGATCAAAACGCATTGTTGACGATACGTTCAGTGTTGTAGTTCTTAACGGGAAAACTCTTGAGCGAAAGGACGTGCTTCAAGTAATGTTTGAGCGCACGATTACATGAGGCGAAGCTATTCAATTTCACAACCGATTGTGCAATTATGCAGCCAGCAGCCGAACGAACAAGAGTTATTGGTTAGAGTTGAGAGGCTATTTGAATCGACTCAAGTGTGTCGTTATATCTCAGTCCTTTGGTGAGGACACAGTTGGGAGGTTGTCGGTGAGGAGCGATCGCAAGTTGTCATAAAATCTGTTATCGAATTCCTCAGAAATATCAAGTGGGCAAAAGCCCACCTAACATTCCTAATAGGTAATTTGTAGAGTCACGGATGCCTCTACCTGTTGTTCGCCACCAATCACGGGTGTAGACGCCTCTACCTTCCCAGATCGCAAAGCCATGTCAGCTAGGGGCATTGGGGGTGGCGGCGTCGCAGAAGCACCATTAACTTGAATATTTACCACTTCCCGGCGAGTAAGATTTAGGGCACTCAAAACAGCATCCGCTTGCTCTTGGGCATCTTGAGTCGCTTCGCGCAAAGCTTGCTTTTGAGCGGTCGCGATCGCACTATCAGCAGCAATAAAACTAATGCCGTCAATCCGCGTCGCCCCAGCTTTCACTGCTTCATCCAGAAGCGTTCCGGCTGTTTGATTATTAACTCGAAAGCTAACGATGTTGGTGGCGGTATACCCAGTCAGACGCTGGACGTTGTTTTCGTAGCTGTAAGTCGGGTTGAGGCTAATGCCGGTGGTTTGTAATTTTTCGACATTGCGAGATTTTAGCAAATCCACCACTGCGCTAGAGCGTCGTGCTGCTTCCTGCTGCACATCCGCCGCCACTTTACCCTGAACCTCAACCCCCAGCCGCACCAGCGTTAACGTTGTTGCAATCGATTCTTCTCCCCTGCCAGTGACAGTGATGGTTCGCAACATTTTCTCTTGGGCGATCGCTGGATTCGTCATGATTACACTTAAAAGACCCACGGCGAAAGATATTGCCTGACGCTGATACCAGGAACTTGCGAAAGATGGAGTTCGATTCATTAGATCGTGTTGTCTCATACTAGAACTGCACCAGCTGCTTTTCATTGTGCCGGTGGAATGTTCCTAATCTGCCACTACCACAGCCAAAAAATCTCAGCAGTTACCGTTTTAGCAACTCAGGCGATAGTGCTAGTTGCAATGCAAGGGGTATCGCCCGATCGCCAGTCCTATCGGGGATGGTAAGTATTTATACTTTGCTTTCAGGGATTAGATTCAACTATGCGATCAACTATGCGATCGCGCCGCGAAATTGACTGCGCCCCTTTTAAGCCATCATCTTGACAGGTCTTTGACTCTTGTTAAATCCCCAGATAAAAGCTTGATTTTGTAAAGAAGCTTGTACATTGAAAAGAATGATTTTGTGCAGAACTCATGCCGATAGATGCAGCTCACTGGCTTAGTTTACTAAGCCCAACTTTCTCACTCTCACTTTCGAGCAAAACCATTCCTGTCTTAGCGACAGCAACACAAGAAGCAGAAAAAAGTCCAGTGGTCTTAGCGGCAGTGTTACTGACTTTAGTCATCATTTACTTCGCTAGCAAAATGGGGGCGGAGATATCAAACTGGATGGGCTTCCCGCCTGTATTAGGCGAATTGGTCGGCGGTGTAGTGGTGGGTATCTCCGCCCTGCATCTGCTGGTATTTCCAGAAAGCGGGTCAGTCGCTTCTGATTCTGTCCTGATGTCCTTCCTGCAAGGCACCTCTGGCTTAAGTCTCGACACGATTGGTGAAGTATTTCAAACCCAGAGCGAAGTCATTTCCGTTTTAGCAGAACTGGGCGTAATCGTACTGCTATTTGAAATTGGTCTGGAATCGAACTTAAAGGAACTGATGGCAGTCGGTATCCAGGCAGTCGTCGTCGCAGTGGTGGGGGTAGTGGTGCCCTTTGCAGCTGGCACTGCGGGGCTGATGCTCTTTTTTGGCGTGCCAGCGGTTCCGGCGATTTTTGCGGGTGCGGCTTTGACTGCAACCAGTATTGGGATTACTTCCAAAGTTCTCTCAGAATTGGGGCGTCTCACTTCTAGAGAAGGTCAGATTATTCTGGGCGCTGCGGTTATAGACGATGTTCTGGGTATCATCGTTTTGGCAGTCGTGGCAAGTTTGGCAAAAACGGGTGAAGTAGATGTCAGCAACGTCATTTATCTGATCGTCAGCGCCAGTAGTTTTCTACTAGGTGCGATTCTGCTAGGTAAGGTTTTTAACAAATCCTTTGTAGCGATCGCCGATCAGCTCAAGACGCGCGGCGGGCTAGTCATACCGGCTTTCATCTTCGCATTCTTGATGGCCTATGTGGGAGCCGCTATTCACCTAGAAGCCATTTTGGGAGCTTTTGCAGCTGGCTTAGTCTTAGACGAAACGGATAAGCGTAAAGAACTGGAAAAGCAGGTAGTGCCTATTGCCGATCTGCTGGTGCCGATTTTCTTTGTAACGGTTGGGGCTAAAACTGACCTAGGAGTTCTCAATCCAGCGGTTCCCAGTAACCGGGAAGGGTTGTTCATGGCTATGTTCCTGATTGTCGTGGCAATTCTCGGAAAGGTTGTTACGGGTCTAGTCGTATTTGGTCAACCTCAGATCAACCGATTAGCGATTGGCGTCGGGATGATTCCACGAGGCGAAGTCGGGTTGGTCTTTGCCGGTGTTGGTTCTGCCAGCGGTGCTTTGTCTGAAGCCACAGAAGCCGCGATTATTATGATGGTCATCTTGACAACTTTTTTAGCACCTCCCTTATTACGGTTTGTGTTTCAAGAGCCTGCATCGGTTCCTGCTAAGGAAAGCGATTAGTTATTAATTCATGTGTGGGTAGTGGGTAGTGGTGGTATACAATCAACACCGACTACCTACTCCGTAGTACCTACTGACAAAAAACTAACAGCAAACGGTTTTTGTGAAACTTAAGTCACTTTATCTACGTCCCTTGGGGTTGGTTATCGGATTTAATCGGATTTAAAAGGTTTCTCTCGCTTTGAGAAAAGTGTTGGCTCGCGTGGCTTGGGAATAGGCAGCATCAAGACGTTATCATTGCCAAGCCCTGAGAACAAAAATCTCTGATGAGAAACTCCATACACCAGGCATCTTCCCGATGGTAATTGGCTTTTTCCAGCGAAAAAAGTCATGCCTAGTCGATTATTCTGCATTGCGACCAAAGTCGTGATATTGTTCAACCCAGTCTAAAATCGTTTACTTTGTTTACCGCAATGCACCGGATGTGAACCGAAAACATCCGAAACAGGTCTACAGCGTACAGGCCGATTATTACGGTCTTTGCCTTTTTCAGGAGCAACGATAGTGAGATTTTACTGGCTATTACCCAGTTTTTTGAGCATTTTTCTCGTTTCACTTCCCGCGAATGCGGCAAGACTGGTGTATTGGCGTTTTGATGCCAATCAGAACCGACTAGACTTTAGGACGGATGATGGAGTTCAACCGCGAGCGCAACTGCTTGCCAATCCGACCCGTGTGGTAATCGATCTGCCCGGTACCAGCTTGGGGCGCTCAACGGTGACTCAGCAGTTGGCTGGATCGCTGCGTTCTCTGCGAGTAGGACAGTTTGAAGGTAATACTACTCGGATGGTGATTGAATTAGACCCTGGTTACACCCTCGATCCAGAAAAAGTGCTAGTTCGAGGAGCTTCCCCCAGCCAGTGGTCGGTGCAATTACCAAAGCCCGAACGAGTAGCGCAGGTGTCAAATCCTTCACCCAGAGATCTAGCACCCAGAGATCTAGATTTGGGAAATTCTCCGCCGCCCCCTTTGCAACCTCTTCCCAATCAAGCTCCTAGAAATCCTTCGCCGCCTCCAGTGCTGAGTCGCCCACCGATTCGTCAGACACCTCCAAACGTAACGGTTGGGTCGCTTGCTCAAATCGAAGATGTGCAGGTAACGCGAGATGGGTTTTTCCTAAAGACGAATGGGGGTCGCCCGCAGATTATTAAGGTGAACCGGAGTAGCGATCGCAAAAACATTACTTTTGACCTGCGAGGAGCGACCCTTTCCCGCAGTCTTACATCGCCTTCTTCGACGGTGAATCGCTATGGCGTCAGTCGCATCTTATTGTCCCAAGTTGATACTTCACCCTCAATCGTTCGCGTCACGATGAACGTGAGGAGAGAAAGCCCGGACTGGCTGGCAAGTGTTAGCGATTTTGGCGGTATTGTCATCTTGCCGAAGGGTACGAGTGCTGGCGACATTGAAAGCCCACCACTAGCTGGAAATCAACCCTCTCCCATTTCGGGGGGGTCTAGACCGCCTTCAACTGCACCCAGCCAACCCGTCCCCACCAACCGTCCGAATAATCAGTTAGCAACAATTCAATCGGTTGAACTCGCTTCTTCCGGAACCCAGTTATTAATTCGGGCGGATGCGTCTGTCAGATACACCGGCAGATGGGATGCAAGAGAGGGAGTTTATCGAATTACGATTCCTTCCGCTGAACTAGCTGACCGAGTTAGGGGACCTCAACTGGATGCCACCACTTCAGTGCGGCGGGTGCGTTTGCAGCAGCAAGACTCGCGGACTGTCGTTATTCTGGTGCAACCAGCCTCAGGGGTACAGGTTGGAGAACTCAATCAGGTGAGCGACCAACTTTTAGCACTGCAACTGCAACGAAGTCGCCTTGGCTCGGTTGTTCCTCCCACAGGCCCTATTCGGGTTCCGCCCACGGGTTCTGTTAACGTGCCGCCGCCTCAGAATAACAATCCGCCTTCGCGACCCCGCCCCCGTGTTGGACGATTGGTTGTGGTTGTAGATGCCGGACATGGAGGCAAAGACCCTGGAGCCATCGGTTATAGAGGTTTGCGAGAGGTCGATGTAATTTTGCCGATTGCACAGCAGGTAGCGGCATTGCTAGAGCAACAGGGCATCCAGGCGGTGATGACGCGAAAGGATGACTATTTTGTAGACTTGCAACCACGAGTAACGATGGCTGAGCGAGCCAATGCCGATTTATTCGTCAGTATCCACGCCAATTCAATTGGTGGGCGTCCTGATGTGCAGGGGCTGGAGACTTACTATTACTCTAGTGGTGGGCGTTTAGCGCAAACCATTCACAATAGTATTTTGCAGAACGTTGATATCCGAGATCGAGGAGTGCGGCAGGCGAGATTTTATGTACTGAGGAAGAGTTCGATGCCCGCTGTTTTAGTGGAGGTTGGTTTTGTGTCCAGCCCACAAGAGGCTGTGAAGTTGGCTTCGCCAAATTACCAGAGCCAGATGGCAAGAGCGATCGCTCGCGGTATTCTACAGTACATTCAACAAAGTCTCTAAATGCCGGTTTGTGGGGAGTGGTTGATTAATGATGAATAAGGAACAAAAAACAAATGAGGCTCTTCAACGAGCCAGAATTGGGATTTTTGATAGCGGAGTCGGCGGGCTGACGGTATTGAGGGAACTCTACCGGCAGCTGCCATCCGAATCGATTCTTTACTTTGGCGATACGGCTCGACTGCCCTACGGCACTCGCTCTCAGGCAGAAATTTTGCACTTTGTGCGCGAAATTCTCATCTGGATGATGCAGCAGGGCGTCAAAATGGCGATCATGGCGTGCAACACCAGTTCTGCCCTCGCTTTAGAGGCAGTGCGGTCTGAGTTTCCTCTCCCGATTTTGGGAGTTATCTTGCCTGGTGCCCGCGCGGCTGTTGAGCTAGGCAACCGGATTGGAGTCATTGCTACCCCAGCCACTGCCGCTAGCAACGCTTATCGTCGCGCGATTTTAGAAGTTGACGCCACTGCCCAAGTTTGGCAAGTCGGTTGCCCAGAGTTTGTGCCGGTGATTGAGCAAAACCGCATCCATGAGCCTTACACCCTAGAAGTGGCGCGGGAGTACTTGGCACCGTTACTGCACCATCGTATTGACACGCTTGTTTATGGCTGTACCCACTATCCCCACTTAGCACCCGTCCTGAGGAAAATTCTGCCCCGGTCGGTGAAGCTATGCGATCCGGCAGTTCATGTAGTGGCTGCGGCTGCACAAGAGCTGGATTTACTAGGACTGAGAAACACCCGCCCGCCTCTAGCAACTCGATTTGCCGTGAGCGGTTGTCCCGAACAGTTTGCACAACTGTCAGTACAGTGGCTGGGGTGTACGCCTGCGGTAGAAAAAGTTTATTTACCGACAGTGCTACATCGGCAATTACCGCTAGAGCTAAGCGAGTAGCAGTCAATTGAAGAATGGGTTCTTCAATCCAAAATTCTAGATTTGACTGCTAATCGCGGATCGATGAGGTGAGCGTGCTGCAAACGGCTAATACTTCTGTCGCGATCGCTAGGGTATGGACTTCGTCCTACCCGCACCTTTCACAGTTCGCTGTGCCAGAATCAACAGCAGGTAAACCGTCAATAAATAACCAGTGGCTAAAAACGGGATAATCAGAGGCATATCATTATACGTCATAGTGTCGCACAATCACAAGTAGCGGAATGTAAATTTTTATACAAGTTCTTTTCCCAAGACAATGCCCCAAGTCAAGACTTGAGTCAATGCTTGAGAATATGGCTGCCCATAGGAATTCTGGAGGTCGCTGTCGCCCCAAAAATTCTTGATTTAACTAAAACCCCAGAAAATTAATAAAAATAATCTGAGATTTTTTCGGCAATCCCGTAGATAGCAAGCTAATCTACAGTGCCTATTGAAAGTCCTTTATTTTCGGATGGCTAGTTTTCCTAGAGCCTTAACGCTAGAAAAAGATGCAGGAAGCCGGAAATGCTACCGCCTACCAAAAATCTGCCATCCTTTACCAATTCATTACAAACACGTAAGTGTTTTCTGTAATTTTTTGGCTCAGTAACTCTATTAAGCTTTTCAAATCCTTACATATTAGAGTAACACAAGATCCCCAAGGGTTAGGAGGGATTTTTTTAGATACTTTACAAGTCGATACAATTTCAAAAAAAGGCTGCGGGGGCATCTTCTAAGGAACAAAACTTCCCTGTAGGGGAGCATTAGCTTAAAATAAATGACAGGAATGTAAAATTTCGTAACTATTAAGCCAGAGTCAGCTGATCCATGACCTCAGTGACCTCCCTCTTTGCCCCTGTTGAATCAGACCTACGTGTTCTGACGGAGAATTTGAAAAAGCTGGTTGGTGCCCGTCACCCCATCCTGTATGCGGCGGCAGAACACTTATTTGGGGCAGGAGGAAAGCGCGTTAGACCCGCTATCGTCCTGCTGATATCGCGGGCAACCATGCTGGATCAAGACCTTACCCCACGTCACCGACGTCTCGCAGAAATTACGGAAATGATTCACACCGCTAGTCTGGTACACGACGATGTGGTGGATGAATCCGAGGTAAGACGCGGTATTGCCACGGTTCATAGCCGGTTTGGCAATCGCATCGCTGTGTTGGCGGGAGACTTTTTATTTGCCCAATCTTCTTGGTATTTGGCAAATTTGAATAATTTAGAAGTAGTGAAACTGCTCTCAGAAGTGATTATGGATATGGCAGAAGGAGAAATTCAGCAAGGGCTGAATCGCTTTGATGCCAGTATGTCCCTCGAAGCTTACTTAGAGAAGAGTTACTACAAAACTGCCTCGTTGATGGCTAACAGTGCGAAGGCGGCTGGACTACTCAGTGATGTCTCGGAGGAGACGGCAGAAAATTTGTATCGCTACGGACGTCATCTCGGCTTGGCTTTCCAGATTGTGGATGATATTTTTGACTTCACGGGTTCGACAGAAGCTTTAGGTAAGCCAGCCGGATCGGATCTAAAAAGTGGCAATCTAACAGCACCCGTGTTATTTGCCTTGGAAGAAAAACCTTACCTGGAGGCGCTCATTGAGCGGGAATTTACAGAGGAGGGGGATTTAGAAGCAGCGATCGCCTTGATTGAAGAAAGCCAGGGCATTGAGCGATCGCGCGAATTAGCTGCACATCATGCCCAACTCGCCGTTCAACAATTAGCAGATTTACCGCACTCGGAGTGCCGTCAAGCGCTAATTGACATGGCTGAGTACGTGTTGAGTCGGCTTTATTAAGGAGTGTGGATTTATTAACCCCCGATTTCTTTTGTAGGGGCATGACTGTAGGGGCTTTTTCTGGGTATGCCCCTACAGAACGCGAACGAGCCTAAGTTCTTTAATCGACGTTCCTAAGAATGAATCAAAATCCAATAAGCCATTAGCAAATTTTACACTTGGCGAGTCTCGCCACCAGAGAAGAACACACCAAATCCCAGCGACCCAATCCAGTCTCTTCTAATCCTCCAGCCGGAAGATGACCCGATGGGGCAGAATTTCCGGAGAAAGTGAGATCCGAGTAATTTAACCAATTGCCTTTGACACGCCAACCCACTTGGTCGCCAAAACGACACCAAGTGGCATAGTCAAAGTTAGGTTTTCCGCCAATCTTTTCCCAAATGCGCTTCTGGACGCTAAAGCCAAAGCGTCCGTCGCTGTAATTTACCCAGAGTCGATCGATCGTACTGAGGTGTTGGCAGGGAAACTTTTGAAAATCTTCAACTCTCAGCCAGCCTTCTGGTTCTCGATGGGAAATTTTCAGCAGGAGCATTCGTGTTTCCCGATCTGCTTCCTTCCAGTTCCGGGTGGTAAGGAAATCCCGCAGTTTGCTGTAATTTATCCCCAATGCCCTGAGATGAGCGGGAGAGGAAGCCATCGTGGGTATCGTGACATTGACATCAGAAGGTCTAGTAAGTTTAGAGTGCAAGGCTTCCAGCACCTCCGAAGCCGATTTATAGCGATCCTTAGGTAAAGGCTGAAGCAGTTTATCCAAGATTTGACCTAACTCTTGACTAATGGTTGTGCCATCTGGCAGACACTCTCGCCACATCCAGCGACACTCTAGCGGTTCATAAAGACCATCAGAACCACCTAATGTAGGAAGAGATTGGGTGAGCAGACAAACGCAAGTGACTCCTAAACTGTAGAGATCGCTAGCGGGGTAGGCATGACCGTGCATTTGTTCCATCGGCGTATATCCTACGGTACCCACCGTTGTCCCCACTTGCCCCATCGTCGTCTCTGTTACCAGTTTGGAGACGCCAAAATCAATTAGGACTAACCTGCCGTTTCGGTGACGACGCATAATATTCTCTAGCTTGATATCCCGGTGAATCACCCCACGTTCGTGAATAAATTTGAGAATTGGCAGTAACTCAGCCAAAAGCTGTCTAATTTTTTGTTCGCTAAAAGCTCCCTGAGTAGCCAATTCTTGACGTAAAGTGAGTCCCGCAATCAACTCTTGCACCAGATACAGGCGCTTATCTTCTTCAAAGTAAGCAAGCAGTCTGGGAATGTGGGGATGTTCTCCCAGTTGAAACAACCGCACGCCTTCCTGGTTAAACATTGCCGTTGCTTTTTCCAGCGCCTTCGGATTGGCTTGAATCTCTGAGGATGGTAAAAATTGCTTTACCACGCAGGGCGCATTCATACAGTCAGTATCTGCTGCCTGATAGGTTCTGCCAAATCCGCCACCACCAATCGGTTTGAGGATACGGTAGCGATTTCTCAGTAATAAATGGGAGCCACAATTTTGGCAAAATTTATAATTGTCAGGATTTAGGCGATCGCGGCAATTGGGATTTGGACAGTAGATCATACCCAGGCAGGATTCAGCAGGTTGAGTCTATCGTAGTTCTTCCCAGAAGGGTGGCATAGGACCAGTGGCTGCAACAACTGGCAGCTATTGTTTCGGAAATGTCTTGCCGACTTCTGTCACGTCGTCTCTGTATTCGGCGATCGTTCGATTCGTATCAGCGTCGTAGCGCAGTCGCACATTACCCACTTCCAGAACGGCTGCCATCCCCGTACCCGTGATAGTTGCTACAGGCGGGATTCCCCTGCCTACAAAGGTAGCAATCCAGATTTCGGCATTTGCCCCGGAAATACTGACTTGCAACGGATCGCCCGCAGTTACTACTGCTGCTTTTGGGTGCAGCACCCAGCCTTTGAGGTAGCTGTCACTACCGCCGCGTAGCAAAAAAGTTGACAACCCGCCTTCCATTCCAACCGTTGCAGTGACGCCACCATCACCTTTCTCGTTTCCGAGGTTGAGTTGCCAGGTGTAGGTATGCGCCTCCTCATCCCGAATTCGATCGAGCGTTGCCAGTACAGCAGTATTATCAGTTTCAGAAAACTTGACCAGGAGGTGGCGCTTGGCGCTGCTTAAGCCCAAACTGGCGTATTTCTCCCCACCGTCGATGATGACGTAACCGCCATCTGGGTTGGAATTGAAAAATTCATGCCTTCCCGTTGTACCGCGATCGCGCTGTGCTTTTCCGTCCACCAAGAGGGTGCTAAAAGTGGCAGGGTTGCCAGAAATTTTGGCAGGCCCTCCGATGAAATGATGGTTGTAAGCGAGTAAGCCAAGTTGGAAGGCTTCTGACTGATCCCAAGCATTCTGGTGGCGATCGCTATCTGCCATCACCGACACGAGGATATCGTTCTCATCTTGCCAGCGATCGCGGAAAAAGTAAGCGCCTCTTTTTTCATCCCCCACAGACGAGGGCAACAAACCTGTTGGATTAAAGGAAGGGGCGCTTTCTGGGTAATAGATTAGCGACCAGATCGTTGCGCCCCTCTGTTTGTCAAATTTCTCGGCTGGGGTGCCTGGGGCATCTATTCCCATGTGCCGATCGTAAAAGTAGCGGTAGAAAGGCAATAAGCGTGGGGGTACCGATCCCAGGAGGAGACTCGTCCAGCCTTCGTCACCAATGCCTGCACCGGATACGCCAGATTGAAGAAAGTAGCGATCGCCCGATTCATTCATCATAAATCCACCGGCGTACATGACCAGTTTCCAGAAATGTCGCGCGGCAAAATCGGCGTCAAGGTCAGCATCCCCAACACTCCGGAGGGCATAAACAGCTGGAACTAAAAAAATCCCTGCATAACTGTCATAACCAATCCCTTCCTGACTTAAGCCCAACTGACCGTAAGCGTTGAGTAAGTGAGTTTTTAGCCACCCCTTGAGCTGACTGTATCGCTTGGCGCGGTTGCCTTCCTCGTACACAGCCAGCATCATCACCAGTTCCCCACCCCGACAGACTGCTACCCAGTTAGAAGCCATTGCTGGATTACTGAGGTTGGGGTGGCGGAAATTCTCCCAAGTATCGAGGGCGATGTTAATTTTGTCTTTAATGTAATCTCGCTGCTGTGGAGTCCAACCGCGATATGCCCAATCATAGGCGATCGCAAAATTTTGCCCCACCGTCGCCCTAGATAGCCCATATTGCGCTTCCGGCAGGCGGTTATCTGGGTCTGGATCTCGGTGGATGAGATGGAGGGCTTGGTAGGCAATCTGTGCATACTCCTTTTCATTTGTCAATAAGTACAGCAGCGCTGCTTCCCGCGCTAGATAGGAACGGGCATAGTTCCAGTTGCCGTCATTGGGGTTGCCATCATAAATGCGCCAGTTGTTCTGGGTTACTCGCGCTTTCAGGGCATTGAATGCTTGCTGATGATGCGATCGCGGCACCCGAATTGCCGCTCGGATTTGTTCGATCCGTCTTTGAGTTAGAAATAAACGCGGGTGTGCTTCGTCAGCTAGTACCTTGAAGGGCGCTAGAACTATCAGCAGACCGATTAAGATACGGCTTTTCAATTCTTGCGTCCTCTGCGGTTTAAATTTTGTCTACAGCAATCCTCTTTGATTTGTAAGATATTTTTTTAACGAACCGCCAAGGACGCAGAGGACGCGAAGTAAGAGAGGGAGAGAAAGCAGAGGATTTCATGAATCACTTAAGATTGCTATTGAAATCAGGGTGAATCGCTTTTGGCATTTCAAGCCGGATGGAAATAATCGTAGATTTCCTGGGCTAACTTAGGGCCAACGCCAGGAGCCTCAGTTAGCTGCTTTGGAGTCGCTTCGCGGATATAATCAATGGAACGAAAATGCGCCAAGAGTTGTTTCTGTCGCTGAAAGCCCAATCCTGGAATTTCATCTAAACGCGATCGCCTCAACTTATCGCTGCGCTGCTGACGGTGGAAACTGACTGCAAATCGGTGCGCCTCATCCCGCAGTCGCCGCAACAATTGCACCCCTGGTTGTTCTGCATCCGTCTGTAACGGTGAAGACTCACCCGGTGAGAAAATCTCCTCTCGCTGCTTGGCAAGACTAACAACTCGCAAGTCTTCCATTAAATTCATTTCTTGCAGTACGGCGACAACTGACGAGAGCTGACCTTTCCCGCCGTCAATCATTACTAAATCGGGCCAATCAGGATTCCCAACTCGCTGCATTTGCGGATCTTCCGCATACTTGCGGAAACGCCGCTGGATAACTTCTGCAAGACTGGCAAAGTCGTCCGAGTGACCAGCAGTGACGGTGGGATTTTTTATTTTATAGTGGCGATAGTGCTGCTTTGCCGGTATAGCGTCGATGAAGACTACCTGAGACGCGACAGCATTCGCTCCCTGAATATGGGAGATATCGTAGCCTTCAATCCGGTGGGGTAAGTCGGGTAGATCAACAATGGCGGCTAAATCTTCCATTGCTTGAGTATTGCGATCGCCTAATCGTTGCATCCGCGCTAGTTCATACTGGGCGTTGCGCTCCACCATCTCAATCAATTCTGCCTTGGTTTGCCGCTGGGGAGCAAGTAGCGTTACTTTTCGACCTTTTCGCTCCGTTAAAAATTCTGTGAGCATTTCCCCTTCTGGCAACTCGTGCTGCACCAGAATTTCTATCGGGATTTCTACGGACTCTGCATTTGCGTAATGTTCCTCTAACACCCGCTGCAAGATGGCTCCTGGCGTACCCGATTGCGCTTCCGCTACAAAGCCTAAACGACCAACCAGTTTTCCCGCACGCATCTGGAACAATTGAATGCAGGCGTGTTGAGCGTCAGCCGCCAGAGCGATCGCATCCCGCGAAACGGTATCATCTGGCAAAGACACTTTTTGATCTGCACTCAAAGACCTTAACCCGGCAATTTGGTCGCGCATCCGCGCTGCTACCTCAAAGTTTAGCTCTTCGGCTGCCTTTTCCATATTCGCCGTTAAAATATCAATCAGTTCTCCGGCTCGTCCTTGGAAAACCATCGCGATTTTTTGGATTGTTTTGCGATATTCTTCTGGTGAAATCAACTTTTGACAGACGCCTGGACACCGCCCTAAATCGTAGTTCAGACAAGGACGATCTTTAAATAAAGGTTGCGGACGCTGGCGGATTGGAAAGAGCCGTTTTGCGATTCGTAACGTGTTTCTCAACAAACCTGCATCAACAAATGGGCCGTAATATTTATCTTTTTCTTTTCCCAGACGCCGATTGCGAGTAATGAAAATGCGGGGATATGCTTCCGACCAAGTAACCAGGACGTAGGGATATTTCTTATCATCTTTGAGCAGCACGTTGAAGTAGGGTTGATGCTGCTTAACTAGGTTGGCTTCTAGGGCGAGTGCTTCGGCTTCGGTATCGGTAACGATGAATTCAATCTCTGCGATTTGCCGCACCATCATCATAATGCGATCGCTCAATTTTTGGGAGTCGCGGAAATAAGAGCGAACTCGCGATCGCAATTTTTTCGACTTGCCAATGTAGAGGATGCGATCGCTAACATCCTTCATAAAATAGACCCCTGGTTCTGGCGGAATCTCTTTCAGACGGCTTTCCAGGCGTTCTGGCTCTTTGAGGAGCGGCAGGATTTTTGTAGATGCGATCGCTCCTTCAGCCGATAGATAACCAGCTTGAGTTGTGGCGGGAAATAATTCGTTCCCATTTCTTAGGGTTTGCGGATCTGTCATCCTAATACACTCCTAGACAGCAGCAATTGTTAATTTTTAAGTCGCGCCCTTGAACAAACAGTAACGGATTTTCTATGTGGTAAAATTTCGTACCCACCATTTTTATTTAATTCTAAATATCAGTGCAAATTCGTAATTAACGTTTTTTACTAACTTCACAACTCAGTAAAAATTCGCATTGTTTTTAATTTTTAAAGACGAGATATCTTTCCGGAAATCAGTTAAGCTTTGTTGAAGTCATTACCAGGTTAGATAAAGTTATAACGAATAATGCTAATCTTTCAGCTTTTAAGTTGAAATTGGTTTTAAAATGCTGCTACAACATTTTTTGCTAACTACCTCCCTCTGGTTAAAATTATGAAATTGGAAGAGTTTGAGAATCAATATCGGAACGCTATGGATGACACGCTCAACCAACTCCAGACAGTGATCTTGTTATTGGCACAAGTAGAAGCTCAGGTTAGGGGAATAAGTTCTTCTGTGCAAAATCTAAGCCTCACCGTGGAAAAATACATTAACGAAAATAAAAGTGAATAACGATTGATTTAATTGCCAGAAATTCACGAAGTCGTTAATGAATTTCTTCTGCAATAGCTTGTCTCAAAGAAACTAAATTCACAGGTTTAACAAAGAACCGACGTGCCCCCAAAGTAAGGGCACGCTCTTCATCTGCTTGAAAAGCATAGGCGGAAACGACAAACACGGGGATGTGGAGCCAGTCTGGCCTTTCTTGGATTTGCTGGAGTAGCGTATAGCCATCAATGTCTGGTAATTTTAAGTCTAGCAAAACTAAGTGCGGCTGAAACTCAGCCATCGTCTGAAAAAAATCAGCCCCCCCGGCTAGGGAGAAAACTTGGTATCCCAGATAACCAAGATAGTCATTTAGCAGCTGTCGATTCGTTTGGTTATCCTCAACGAGCAAAATTCGCTTAGGAGATGCTTCAGCACTAAAGTCGGAATTCGAGTTGAATTGTGAGCGTTCAGTCTCAGCGCTCCCGTTAAATCGACCTGGGAAGATAGTTAAAAGTGATATAAGCATTAACCGAATCCATTGCACTCAGTGTAGCTATAACTTTATTAATAAGTTATCCGGTTAACAATAGATCAAAGTTGAATGGCACTTAACTTTTGTCCTGAACTAAAATACCCTATCCTATCCTTCGGGAACGCGAACGGGAACGCCTATGGCGAACGGCAGCGCTCTTTGGGAACGCGCTAAGAGCTAAAGTCAGTTTTAACTGACCCAAAATACTGCCGGAGCAAAAGCTCGCAACCTGTTAAAACAGGTTGCGAGCTTTAAGGTGAGAGATTTATCGCAAGGCTCTTATATCAGTGCCATTCGAGTGAAGTTCAGGTTTAGGCAAACTTAAAAATTGACGTGCTGGGGTATTAGCAGGATACTGATCCTCTCAGCATGGCTTAGTATATCTCTGGCTAAGGGAATTCCTAATGCCTGAAAAACTTTCAGCAGCGTTGCAATGTATGGCACTCCCAGCAAAGTCGGAATGAATTCAGATAGGCGAGTACTCTGGCAAGACAATTTTGATGATTTGTTCCAGAGGTCATTAATAGCGTCTTTAGGGTAAACAAACTCTTTAGATTAAGCCGGGTATAGTACAAGACGAGTGACTCCTGAAAAGCATCTTTTCATCCCCCAGTTGTTCAAACTAGACACCTCAACAAGTTAGCTATTTCGTTCCCACAATGCTCTAGAAGCTCCAAGAGCAAGGATTCTAGGGACACTGCCTTCGGGTGTATCTCGTTTTTAAAAACATTATTTATCATTGAGAACCCTACTCTAATCCCCGTGAATCAGAATTCTTCCTTGTCTTGGCTCCGAAAAGTGGGGAGATTGAAGGGGGTACGGAGAGAGTAAATCTTGCCTTGCTCGGCGAACGGGGGATTGAGGGGGTTCCTCCATCACAGAAGTATCTGTTAGACGTAATTGGTGAAATGGTATCACCTGGAAAAATGCTTAAAAGAAGTGGGGGAAAAATAGAATTTCTTCCTCACTGTTTACGGTAAGGGATTAGGTGACATTCCGGATTGCAACAACGCTTAAATTGCAACAAAAAAAGGGAGCAGATAGCTCCCTACTTTTTTAGGCTAAGACTGTGGAAGGTGCAAAATTTATGCTGCTTTTTGCAACTTGCGCTTAGCAGCAAAGAAACCACCCAAACCAATTAAGCCCAACAATGCGGAAGGTTCGGGTACGTCGAGGGGTGTTGCTGTCTGGGAAACCTTGAAATTTACAGATGCTTTAACAGGGACTTTTCCAAAAATAGGGCTTGACACAGAACCTAACGCCAAACCTTCACCAGAAATATTACAGGTACCACTCAGGCACACTTTAATCTTATCGAACTCATAGCCTTTTACAGTCAAGATATCGGTAATCTTGCTGTAAGAGAAATTAAACGTAGAAAGAAGATCGGTTGGACTATAACTTAAACCCTTGAAGATGGAGCCAAAACCGCTAAAAGAATCAATGGAACCCAAATTACTGAGGTAACTACCAAAATAATCTCCTAAATAACCGAAAGGATGATCGAGGGTTAGTTCTGAATCTCCTTCATCTTGCAGCCTACCGCTGAGATTATCGATAATGTAGCTCTTGTCTACATCCACGGTGAAAGGTTTTCCTGGGCCGAACAAGGGCTTAACAGTGCCACTGACCTCCCCAACGTAATCGAGTTTTGTCAATTGGGCTGCCTCAACAGGAGCCATACCAATTGTGCCCAAAGTGACAACTGCTGCTCCCGCAGTAGCGATTGATAACTTTACATTTCCTAACATTTTGGTGTCTCCATCAGTTCTAGGATTGTGCTTTCGTACAGCCACCCCAACCGGATTATCAAGCGTGTTGTCGGTTTTGAGCTTCAGGTGGTACTGGACTTCTTGGCACCCTCAGATATGTCTGTCTATTTTTTACTACAACTGTCATAATTTAGTAGTATTTACGGAGAAGTTGGTAAAGATACCGTAAATTTACTGTGATGTTTGTATAAAGAAAAAATCGGCCCGTCTCTTTCTCTTGACGGTGCCGATTAAATTTACGATTTTTAGCTAACTATTGACACTGCTAGTTTTTTATGTATAACCGCAGTGACTACAGAATTTAGGCTTTTTTCAGCATCTTACGCTTGACAGCAAAGAAACTACCTACACCGAGTAGACCCAGCATGGCTGAGGGTTCGGGTACTGATTCTGTTGTGGGTGGAACCCCATCAATTGTCAGTTCGTAGTTGCCGGTATGAGATGACTTTTTGCCTGTTTTGTCAAACTCACCTTTTTCATACAGTCCAGAGTTTGTGGCAAGGAAGTTGTATTTATATTCAGTCTTGTCCTCATAGGTAACTTTGACAACTTCGCTGGCTTGGAAGCCCTTGGGCACAAAAGGATAGAGGGTACTTAAATCGCTGTGACCCGCTAGCCCAAAGCTAATCTTGCCTGTAGTATCGTCTTGATTGACATAGGAGATATTAGCGTCACTGGATTTCTGGAATCCGCCGAGGGACAAAAACGTGTTATACAAAAATGAGTTTGCAGTTTGTCCCGCCTTGCTGATGAATTCGTTAAACCACTTGTTGGCAAGGTTTGATGCTCCATAGCCTGTAGTGTAAATACCCGTGTCAGTTGTAAACCAGTCTAGTCCTGTCAGACTGCTGAAAGTAATACTTTTGCCGCCAATCATACCACTCAAGCTAGTGACTGGAGCGTTTTTAAAGGCGGTCAGGCTTTTATATGTGTTACTTTCGCTGCTAGCAAATAGCTCTACGTTTCCAGTAGGATTGCTGCTATCGCCACTTAAGATTGTCGCTAAATCAGCGTTTGGATTGTTATAGGTATAACCATCCTTCGAGTCATATTTGATGATGTCAGTTCCTGTGATGGTCGCGCCTGTCAGGGTTCCAGCGGATGCCGGGGCGCTAGCGATCGCACTGAGGCTTGCCAACACTGAAGCGCTTAGCAAAATTTTCTTGATAGTACCTGTCATTTTGTGTGTCTCCACAAGTTTTCTGTCTAGATGAGTTTTGCTGGATAACGCGCACAGTAGCTAGGGCGCGGTCAGTTTTCGATCGGGGTTAACAGTTCCAAATAAGCAGGGACAACAATCAAGCGCCCGTCTTTTTAGCCTGTTTTTTGTTTATTCACTTGTCTCTATTTAATATAATCAAATAATTAGTCTTAATCGATAAATTTTTGATGATTTTTAGTAAAGTTTGAGTAAAAGATTGAAGGCAAAAAGCAATTTTATTTTCCCGTATACTGACCGTATTAATACACAGTAATAGGAGACCAAAACCTAGAAATAGGAAGGTTATCCAAAATATGAATTCTGTCAAGGGTAGTTTCCATGAGTTTTAAGCTATGGGGCATTTAACCTGCCTAACCTTTAGGGACATTGCCTCTCATTAGTTGTTACAGAGGCGATCGCTCGCATCTATACGTTAGTGGCAACCGCTTTCTCCTACGGCTGACTACTGACAACAAAGCATCTATTTGAATCTAGGTGGTATTAAATGTCTAAAAACTTACTGCTTCTAACTGGTTTTTGCGCTTCCAGTTGTTTCTTATTTCGAGAAATTTACGGAGAAGTTAGTGAACTGACCGTAGATTTACGGTTATGTTGATTGCAGAAAAAATAGCTCCACTCTCTTTTTGAGGCGAAGCTAATCAGTTCTTGTGCATTTGATTTGACTATTTACTTGGCACACGCAAGATAAGACTTGCAGCCCTTCTAGGCAGCGATCGCTAGTCTTCTCACTTACGCATTACCGGCGATATCTTTTCAACCGCCATTTCTAATATGCCTGGATCGTGTACCAGCGCAAATCGTACATATCCTTCTCCAGATTTACCAAAACCGGCACCGGGCGAGGCAGCAACGCCAGTGGTTTCTACCAAATGGGTACAAAAGTTGATGGAGTCCTGTGCCCACGGTTCTGGCAATTTAGCCCAAACATACATGGTGGCAGATGGGGTAGGAACCTCCCAGCCAATTCTGTGAAGCGCTTTGACAAAGGCATCCCGGCGTTGGCGAAAGGTTTCAACTGCCTCCTTAACACCCTCTTGAGAGCCACTCAGGGCTGCGATCGCTCCATTCAAAATTCCTTGGTATTGATTGAAATCAACTGCTGCTTTCACCTGGCGCAAGGCGCGGATCAGATTTGCATTCCCAATCGCGTAGCCGATGCGAAAGCCGCCCATGTTGTAAGACTTAGATAAAGTAAAAAACTCAATCGAGACGCTTTTTTCGGGGTCGGCTTGTAAGATTGAGGGAACCGCAACGTCTTCAAATACGAGATCGGCGTAGGGAAAATCGTGAACCAGCACTAGATTATGACGCTGGCAAAAATCAACCGCTGTCTGGAAAAAAGATAAAGGCGCGATCGCAGTTGTGGGGTTGTGAGGATAGCTCAGTACCATCATTCGTGACTGAGCCAAAACCGGCAAGGGGATCTCCTCAAACACTGGCAAAAACCCATTTTCCGCCCGTAGTGGCATTGGGTAAATTTGACCCCCAGCTAGGTAAACTCCCCCAGCATGGGATGGATAACCTGGGTCAAGCAGTAAGGCAAAATCCCCTGGATTCAGCACTGCCAAAGGTAAATGAGCCGTGCCTTCCTGGGAACCAATCAGGGTTAGCACCTCGGTTTCCGGGTCAACCGGAATCCCGTATTTCTGGGTGTACCAGCAAGCGGCAGCTTGGCGAAAAGCTTGAGTGCCGTGAAATAGCAAATAGCCGTGGGTTTTGGGGTCAGCTAAAGATTGGGCGATCGCGTCGATAACCCGATCTGACGCCGGTAAATCGGAGGAACCCAGCGATAGATCGATGATATTTTGTCCCGCCGTCCTGGCTTTTGCCTTAGCCCGATCCATATCGGCAAACACATTGGTTTGCAGGGGTTGTAAACGCTTGGCGAACTGCATATTTAGTCTTTAGTCCTTAGTCTTTAGTCCTTAGTCCTTAGTCTGTTGTCCGGTGTTTTTTGTCTCTCACCGAGCGATAACCAATGACTAATGACTACTGACTGTTTACAGGTGAGTTTCCAGGATACTCATTAATTTCTGCTTCCCAATCGCTCCCTCATAAGATTCAATCACCTCACTGTCCTTAAACAGCCTGAGAGCTGGAAGACCTTCTACTTTGTACTTTGCCACAGATTCGGGATTGGGGTCGCTTTCCATTTTCACGACCTTGAGGCGATCGCCATAAGTTTCAGCAGCGGCTTGTACGACTGGCGATACGAGGCGGCAAGGGCCGCACCAAGACGCCCAGAAATACACTAATACTGGCTGAGTGGCTTTCAGGACTTCTGTTTCAAACTCTGCATCATTAATTGAGATTGTGCTGCTCATGTCACCCCCGATTGACATTTATATTATTGCTTTACCTACTTAACACGGTATTCAAAACCGTTGCCAGTGGGCAGGAAAGCAATCAAGGTTTACGCCTTACTGATTGTAATACAGTACCTCAGGCGGTTCGTTGGGAATGGGGGTACATCAAGGAAATTTGCGATCGCACTTGATTGAGTACAAAAGCTTTATTCAGAGCTGTAATCTGGACAGTCGTATCTGTATTTTCTTATTTCCAGTAGTAAAAACTTTATTTTTTAAGCGAACTCATGTCTAATTAATAACAACTGATTCACGACTTTTTCAAAATTAACTAATCGACCTAGGCACGCTCGGCATCACCAAGCCTTACCCCTTTGGCATCAATGTTGCTCGCTTTCGCTAAAACTTACGCCAGCAAGCGAAAATTTATCCTAAAATCTTCAACTAGCAACGCTTCTGAACGTGCGAAACTTATCTGTGTCAAATAGCACTGAACTTCAGAGAAATTTTGCTAACTTCAGCCCTAAACTAAAGTTTTGGCTAAAGTTCAAAACCCATCTAAACGGGTTCAAAGGCTTACCAGGAAGCTAAAGGAAGCTTTAGCTTTAAGCTGGAAATTTATTTTCAGGCTGCTTGCGTCAGTACAGTTTTCCTTAAGTCAGCCAGTTATGACAAGATAGACCCTCTTAATCCCATCGCCAACGAGTGTCAGATGAATGCAGAGCGGTCTATCAAAGTTTTGATTCGTAGATAATTGATCGAAAAGTGCAGGAATCTATAGGTTATCCAATTGCCTTTTCAGGTCTTCTAATTCGTTATCAACTGCGGAATTAGATTTAGGGGTAGAGGAAGTGGTTGGGTTTCCTGCCGGTAGTTGCGCTTGGGTGGTGGAAGAACCAGTCAACTGCGCTTTCATTGCTGCTAATTCGTCATCAACATCGTTGCCGGATTCGAGCATGGCAAATTGGGATTCTAACTCGTTGCCCACTAGCTGAGCCGTTGCCTCGGAACGGGCTTCCAGTTCTAAGACTTTTTCTTCCATCCGCTCGAAGGCTCCCATCGCGCTGCTAGTATTCATCCGACCCACAGCCCCTTGAAGCTGCTCGGTGGCTTTGGCCGCTTGTGCCCGTGCCTTAAGCATATCTTTCTTGGTCTTGGCTTCGGAAATTTTACTTTCCAGGGCAATCAAGTTGCGCTTGAGGGTGTCCACCTGAGTGGTTTGCTGATCCAAGCTAGTTTTTAGAGTAGCGGCAGTGTCGGCGTATGTTTTTTTGCGTAGCAGCGCTTCTCTAGCGAGATTTTCATCGCCTTTTTGCAGAGCCAACTGAGCGCGGTTTTGCCAGTTGTTTGCTTCGGTTTGGGCTTGGTTGTATTGTTGCTGAGTCCGTTTTTGGTTGGCAATGGCTCTAGCAACTGCCTGACGCAACTGCACCAGGTCTTCTTGCATATCAACGATGGACTGCTCCAGAATTTTTTCTGGGTCTTCAGCTTTGCTGACCACATCGTTAAGATTGGCTCGGACGACTCGGCTAATGCGATCGAATAATCCCATGACGCTGTTTATCCTCTTGGCGTGTACTAATGTAGGTATTTCCAGGCTTTGAAAGTAGCCTTGAGCAAGTTCAATTTAGGAGGTCAGGTTTTCCATCGGTGCAGTAGTCGGCAATTGCCTCAAACACCATTTCTAGTCTAGGGCGCTAGGCAAGAGTGACTTAGGCAACCTTCAGGAATCGTTAAAGACCCAACACTTTTCTTCCTAGTCTAGAAACTTCTAGTCCAAAGCGGTAGTTTCCAGATCAAGAACTTTCCAGTTGGGAGCGAATTTTTTGTAATTCGGCATCTTGGCTAGGGTCAAGTGCCTGCTGACTAGACGGCAGTTGCGGTGCTTCGGTGCCTTGGCTCAGCTGAGCTTTCATGGTAGCTAATTCGGTATCAATATCCCCAGCATCTTCCAGGGAGAGAAATTTCTTTTGCAGGTCATCGCTTCCGAGTTCAGCGATCGCTTCTGACTGCGCTTCTAGTTGCAAGACTTTTTCTTCCATGCGCTCGAAGGCGGTCAGAGAACTCGCAGTGTTGACACCGCCTAACATCTCATTAATTTTCGCAGATGCTTGAGCCGAACGAGCGCGAACGATGTACATATCTTTTTTCGTCTTGGCTTCAGAGATTTTGCTCTCTAGCGATCGCATATCTTGCTTGAGCCTGCCGACGACTTGATTTTGTTGCTCGATCTGCGCCTGCATTGCCTCTGCGGTTTCCTGATAGGATTTGCGCTTGGTGAGGGCTTGGCGAGCTAAGTTTTCGTCACCTTTTTGCAGTGCCAGTTGGGCGCGATTGTACCATTCTTGGGAGGTAGACTGCGCTTGGTTGCATTGTCGCTCAGTCCGTTTTTGGGTAGCGATCGCTTGAGCCACCGCCTGTCGCAGTTGAATCAAATTCTCCTGCATTTCCATGACTGTTTCTTCCAGGATTTTTTCTGGATCTTCCGCTTGTCCAATCAGACTGTTGATGTTGGCTCGAATTACTCGCAAGATGCGGTCGATCAATCCCATGTCAGTTCTCCATTCACAACGCACGGGTTCAGTAGAGCGCGGTCACGCGATCGCGAACACGGCAGCGAACCCCTAAAAGCAGTCGCCCTCTTAGGGCATCGCAGTCCCAGTAGCAACGTTAACAGAATGCTAGGTTACTTTCCAACTCAACCACCTCCAGCTTAAGGCTGATCGACCGCCGCAGAAATCCCCTGTGTCTGAAGCTCTTTTACCAATGTTTGAGCCTGAGATTCTTTCTTGAACGCACCGAGATAAATTTGGGTGCCTTCTGGTGATAAATAGGCATCGGGAACAACCTTTCGCGCCTGTTGCAAGGAGCTTTCGCCATTGTATTTTACAAACACATAATAGAAGCCCTCTGGATTCGGCGCAGGAGTTGCCGCAGTCGGGGAGGGTTTCACACTCGGCTGTATACTCGGTTGTCCAGAGGCGGGGCGTTGCGGCAATCCTGGGAGAGGGCTGGCGGGTGTAAGGGGCACTGTTGCGGCTGGCGGCAGCCCTGGAAGCGGCACCGAGCCAGATTGCCCAGATGAGGAGTTTGCGGGGGCAGGTGAACTGGGTAGCGGGGAAATTGTTGGCACCGCTACTTGAGTTTTGGGTAAGCCTGCCACATTGGATCTTGAAGCTGGACTGGAAGATGGCAAAGTGCTTAAAGTATCCAAATTCACGTCCACAAACTCGTCAGTCGCCAGGTTTGGGCCACTTGGCGCAGCTCCGGCTGCTGGGGCATTGGTGGTTGGAGTTGTTGCCGTTGGAGTTGTTGCCGTTGGAGTTGTTGCCGTTGGATTTTGAGCAACGGTGGGCGTGCCTGACTCCTGGAAGCGATCTAAACCTAGAAAACTGAGGCTGCCTGGATTCGTCACTAAATAGCCCAAGGTGGCAGTTGAAAATAGCAACAACAACAAGGAACCAACTCCTAGGGGAGTCAGCAGGCTATCCAGAAAACTGCGTTCTGAGCGACGAGGAGCTGACGCCTCTTCTTCCACCAAACTTCGCAGAAGTTGTTCGGAAGATTCCAGATAGTCATTGGGAGGGACGTGCGTTGAAGTTGGATTGACAAACTCCGGTGGCTCTGCTGCTGGTTCTGGATGCCAAGCTGGCTCCTGGGGCGGCGTGGCGAAGGTCGCTAGTTCCGCTCCAGGAGCCGATAAGTCAAAAGATGGCGCGGGTGCGGGCGGTGTATACCCTGTTTCATTCTGGATGGTTGTCTCAACTCCCTTGCCTTCCAGATTTGCTGCCTGTGGTGGGCTGGCTGGCGGCGGTGGCGGTGGCGGTGGGGATGCGGGAGGCTTTGCTGGGGCGGGTGATTGATTCCTGCCTCCCGTAGCACTCACGGAAATTAAGTCGATAGGTTTGTTGCGAACCCGATCGTGATTCATCCGGGGGGCAGGCGACGCCCCACGTCCCCCTCGTTCGCGTCGGTATCGAGATAATTCTTCTTCTAACTGCACGTCGAGACTGCCCAGAGCTGCCTGCAAGGCTGGATTGATGGACTGGGCGGGGGAGGGGCGAGTAGAAGACTCAACCGAATGACCTTGACTCATAGCTTTAGCTACTGACGAATCTTGGAGAGCTGACGGATCTCTTTATTACACGTTGTTTTCTGCTTGAAGGCAACCGTAACCCGAATCTGCTGTCTTGGTTTTGAGTACGATCGAGCAAGAGGATCGATCGTTCTGCCATTTAGCTGGGGATTTGTTGGATGTCTTTTAAATCTCTTCATCATATCTTAGGGGCTATCGAAAATCAGGCGGCGTGGCAGGCTAGCCAAGAATTTCAGCGGTTACTCAAGTGTTGGCCTTCGGTGGTGGGAGTGGCGGTGCAGGCTCAAACGCGACCGATTTCCATATCGAGGGGCGTTTTGTCGGTTGCTACATCCAGTGCTGCTTGGGCACAAACGCTGACTTTTGAGCGTCAGCGAATCCTGCAAAAGTTGAATGCCCATCTAGGTAGCAATTTGGTTGA
>NZ_JAMPJZ010000073.1:0-28679 GCF_039961835.1 Trichocoleus sp. ST-U1 | reverse complement strand
TGAGTTTCTCGGCTTAAATCTCTAATAAATCTCATAAGTCTCTTGTTTTCTTGACTTTTGTTTTAGCTTATTCTACTTTTTATTATGTGTAATTTATTTTACATAAGCACTTATATATGAGTAAAGCCCTGGTTTACAGCCAGGGCTTTGTTGTTAGCTTTGGTTTTTAAAGACTTGCACGCCTTGGTTTAACGCTGGTTTAACGCTGACGTGCAGTTTCATGGTTCTGCTTGCGGAACAGATTAGCTAGACCGATTAGACCCAGCAAGCCTAACCAGCCCCAACTGGAGTTGCGATCGCCTCTTGCAGACTGAACTCCTTGGTAAGAAGTGGTGTCTGTAGTAGCGCCGTTGGGAGTTGTGCTACCGGGAACCGTAGTTGTATCTGAAGTAGTGCCTCCAGGCGTCGTAGTCGTGGCGTCAGGAGCAGTGGTAGTCCCTGTTGCACCCCCAGGCGTTGTGACGGTGCCGTAAGGAGCAGTAGAAGTCCCTGAAGTAGTGCCACCTGCACCCGTTGTCCCGGAAGTAGCACCTGCACCCGTGGTACCAGAAGTTGCGCCACCTGCGCCTGTGGTTCCGGCAGTTCCGCCACCGATGCCAGTGGTACCGGAAGTTGCTCCACCCGCGCCCGTTGTCCCGGCAGTTCCGCCACCGATGCCAGTGGTACCAGCAGTTCCGCCACCGATGCCCGTTGTCCCGGCAGTTGCGCCACCCGCGCCCGTTGTCCCGGCAGTTGCGCCACCCGCGCCCGTTGTCCCGGCAGTTGCGCCACCGATGCCAGTAGTACCAACAGTTCCGCCACCGATGCCAGTGGTACCGGAAGTTGCGCCACCCGCGCCCGTTGTCCCGACAGTTCCGCCACCGCCTGCACCTGTAGTACCAGCAGTTCCGCCACCGATGCCAGTGGTACCAGAAGTTGCACCGCCTGCGCCTGTGGTACCGGCAGTTGCACCGCCTGCACCCGTCGTACCAGAAGTTGCGCCACCTGCACCCGTACCAGTACCGGAAGCTGAACCACCAGCACCACCGCCTGTTTGGGCAACAGAAGGCAGAGTTAAGGGTAGAGCCGCTACAGTGAGGGCAAAGGTACTTGCAAAAAGAACTTTGGACAAATTAGAAGGTTTCATCGTAGTGGTTTTTCTTATTCTCTAGAACTCTGCGATTTGTTATTATTCAAAAACAGTCTTGTTAACTTCATGGGCAGCTAAATTACGAAGACTGGATATACTTCCCGCTCATGAAGTCCCGATCTAGGACGATCGTGGTTTAGAATACGGGTCTGGAATTACCAGAGCGTTTTGCTATTCTCCTCAGATGCGATCGCTCTTAGGAAGAATAACTGCCATCAGTTCTCTTTACTTCTACCAGAGGAACAGACCCACCTCTCCCTGAAGGATTGACTTTACTTTAAGCCAGTGTGTGCTTAAGAATACAAACAGTTCTATGGGGAGCTATGCTATGCTATGCTTCTCCCGATAGCACAGCAGATAAGCTTAGTGATTAGTTGAGACTGTGTCATCGAGGGGAAAATATTTTCCTTTCGTTATTAACTTTCCTTGGCTATTTTCCCCTTTCATCCATCTGCTTTACAGTTTCTCTGAGCAAGCGATCGCTCAACGCTCAGTTTGTAAAACAGAGTCAAGATTCATCACTCCCTTTGGGAGGTTCGCCAAATTCTCCTAGAGAAGTTACTATCTACTGTTCAGTAACTTTGCAGAAGGCCTTTCGAGGCAATTCCTCGAAGTATACTCCACGCTCAATAAAAATTATTAATATATTATTAAGGTTTTTATTTAAAGCCTAAATAAGATATTTTCTTTAGTAGCTTTAGCTATTAAAATACTTACGAAAAACTTTTGCACACCTTTTGTATTTGCTACTAAAGGTGATACATAAAGCATAAATTATATAAATTTAGTGCTGTATTTTTTTAGGATACAAGCATTTAATTCACCTTTATTCAATCCATTTAGAGCGATCGCTAAGCGCACAGCTTCGGCGAATATAACTCTTATTGAATAACCTAAAACGCAAGCACCTAAAATGATAAACCGGCGTAAAACAAATTACGTGAGATTACGTGCGCTCGTTACTGAAGCTACTACAGCCATCGAATAGGGATGCAATAATGCTGCTACTTGGAAGCATTGTCTTCTAAGTCCTGCAACCCACCCGCATCTCTTGTTTACTCCCATTAGAAGTCACTATACTTAGGTATTTTGTATTATTTAGCACAAACTAATTTAACATTAAATTTATTCTTTAGGAAGAAGTCGCGTCATTCCTCTGGTAGAAGCTAGAACTCAACAATAGCTATTATTTTTTTAGCAGTGGCAGCAAATTCCTTCTCCAGGCAGAAGCGGATGGTAATAAAACCCGATAAATTAAGCAGAAGTGCGAAGTCAATAAAACTGCTTTAGAGTCGCAAAAAGGGTAAACAAGGCAGGAAAACATCATTTCTAGCTGCTTTTTGTAGTTATAGCTAGGAATTAATTTTAAGTGTTCTTTTCACTTCAAGGCTTTCCACTTTGTTCTTCTTTGTGTGTAGGTAGGCGATTCTGAAAGCTTAAATCCAATCTACGAAATATCTGAGGCTATTTATGTCCCAGCCCAAAAATTTGATAAAGAATAGTGTGAGTAATGGTGGGGCATGGGAGATACAGTTCTCCATAAAAGATGCACTTGAGTCTCCCTCAGCGAGTGCATTTCCAACATTACAGTCGGATGGTTCTGATTCCTTGTCAAATACACCGGCGCTCATTTGTTTGTCGCATTTGCGTTGGGATTTTGTCTACCAACGACCGCAACATCTCTTGAGCCGCTGTGCAAAGCAGCGAAGAGTATTCTTCATTGAAGAACCGATTTTCAGTTCCGATCCATCTTGGCGGCTGGATGTTAGCCTCCGCGAGAGTGGTGTCTCGGTGGTGGTGCCTTACTTGAGCGAAGGAATGAGTGAGGAAGAAATCATTGCTGCTCAAAAGGGGATGCTCGATGATTTGTTAGCACAAGCGCAGATCCGCGAGTATATTCTGTGGTATTACACACCGATGGCAATCGCGATCGCAGACCACTTAGATCCTTTAGTCGTTGTCTACGACTGTATGGATGAGCTATCTGCATTTAAGGGAGCGCCACCCGTGATGATTGAGCGCGAAGCCGAACTCTTTAAACGTGCAGATTTGGTATTTACAGGCGGACAGAGCCTTTACGAAGCCAAGCGCAACCAGCACCCGAATGCCCACGCCTTCCCCAGTAGCATCGAGAGAGCGCACTTTGCACAAGCAAAAACTCTGACAGAGGAACCAGCAGATCAAAAAAATATTCCCCACCCGCGTCTGGGATTCTATGGGGTAATTGATGAGCGCATGGATCTGGAACTGCTGAGTGGAATGGCCCAAGCGCGACCTGACTGGCATCTGGTTATCATTGGCCCAGTCGTCAAAATAGACCCCAAAGAGCTGCCCCAACATCCCAATCTTCACTATCTGGGTGGGAAGTCTTATCAAGAATTGCCTGCATATCTTGCTGGGTGGGATGTAGCGTTGTTGCCTTTTGCTCGTAACGAGTCAACCCGCTTTATTAGCCCTACCAAAACTCCAGAATACCTCGCCGCTGGGAAGCCAGTTGTATCTACCTCGATCCGGGATGTCGTTCGTCCTTACGGAGAGATGGGTTTAGTGCAGATTGCAGATACCGTCGCAGATTTCGTCGCCGCAGCCGAAGCAGCAATCGAGCAAAATTACGATCGGTCGGCATGGCTGAGTCAGGTGGATGCTTTCTTAGCGCAGAATTCGTGGGATTCCACTTGGGCGCGGATGATGCAACTGATTGAGGGTGTAATGAACGACACGAGTGTATCTCAAGAATTGCGCGATCGCGTTGCCAAAACTTCAGCGTCTCAAATGGACGAGCGTGCAGGAGTTACCTCGGTTAACAAACCTCAACAAACATCCTGATCTAGTCCGCTCAAAGCGAATCAGGACTGGTTTTTGGTTGATTTTCTGACTTTTCAGTTTTTCAATTTTTACTTTCTACCCAAGGGTAGCCGTTTCATTTTTCCCTTACTCCCGTAAGGGTTTCACCGCCATATTTCTATTAAATAAGCGAGGCTTTTAGAATGTTCGATTATCTTATTGTGGGTGCAGGGTTCGCTGGAAGTGTCCTTGCAGAGCGGCTGGCGACTCAGTCGGGCAAGAAGGTTCTAGTGGTTGACAAGCGATCGCACATTGGCGGCAATGCTTACGATCATTACGATGATGCGGGCGTTCTCGTACACAAATACGGCCCTCACATCTTTCATACCAACTCCCGCGAAGTCTTTGAGTACCTTTCCAAATTCACCGAATGGCGCTCTTACGAACACCGCGTTTTGGCGAGTGTAGACGGTCAACTGGTACCCATGCCCATCAACCTCGACACCGTTAATAAACTTTACGGACTCAGTCTCACCTCCTTTCAACTCGAAGAATTTTTCGCCTCGGTTGCTGAGAAAAAAGAACAGATCCGTACCAGCGAAGATGTAGTTGTCAGCAAAGTAGGGCGGGAATTGTACGAAAAATTCTTCCGGAACTACACGCGCAAACAATGGGGAATCGATCCCTCGGATCTCGATAAGTCAGTCACCTCACGGGTGCCTACCCGCACCAATCGAGACGATCGATATTTCACCGATAGCTATCAAGCGATGCCATTGCACGGCTATACCCGGATGTTCGAGAAGATGTTGTCTCATCCGAACATCAAAATCATGCTGAACACCGATTATCGGGAAATTCAGAAAGTCATTCCGTACCGGGAAATGATTTACAGCGGGCCTGTTGATGCTTACTTCGATTACCGCTATGGAAAGCTTCCCTACCGTTCCCTTGAATTCAAGCATGAAACGCACAACAAGCCTGTGCATCAATCAGCGCCAGTCGTAAACTACCCCAATGAGCATTTATACACACGCATCACTGAGTTCAAGTATCTGACCGGACAAGAACACAGTAAAACTAGCATCGTTTACGAGTATCCCCAGGCAGAGGGAGATCCTTACTACCCAGTACCACGCCCAGAAAATGCCGAACTCTACAAGAAATACAAGGCATTGGCTGATGCAACGCCGGGGGTACATTTTGTCGGACGGTTGGCGACCTACAAGTATTACAACATGGATCAATGCGTGGCTCAGGCGCTCACGGTTCACAAACAGATTGGCACGAAACAAGAACCAATCACTTTAGAACCTGTGGAAGCGAGAAGCAACTACACCCAGAATGTTTCTCTCAGTGAAATCGTTGAACAACGCCCGCAGACAGAAGTTGCAACTACAAACGGAAACGGTCACGGAAAAGCCGTTAGTCATTAGTCAGTAGTCAACAGTCATTAGTCATTAGGATTTGCTAATGACTAATGCTTGCTTGAATCATTTTTACTGCCATGAACGATGAATAAAACATCGGAAACAATAGCCATGAGTCATGGGCTACTGACACTTCATGCACAAGTTATTCGGGGGTGAGGAATGATAAGAGCAGCCTTAAGTAAAGAACTAATCATTAGCAATTCTGAACGAACTCAAAACTCAAAGCCCAAAACTCAAAACTCTAAATTGGAGATGTGGGCTGGAGTAGAGTGTACCGTTAACCGCGTAGGCGATCGCTATTTCAACCAGTTGGAACGAAACGGTCACAAAACGCGCTTAAGTGACCTCAATTTGTTTGCCGAACTCGGCGTAAGTGCCATTCGCTACCCGATCCTCTGGGAATTAACTGCCCCTGATGGGCCAGATAGCGCCGATTGGTCTTGGGCGGATGAACGACTGGGACGTTTGCGCGAACTCGGTATCCGTCCCATTGTCGGTTTAGTTCACCACGGCAGTGGCCCTCGTCATACAAGCCTGGTGAATCCCACCTTTGCCCCTGGGCTTGCCCAGTTCGCCGAAGCCGTTGCCCAACGCTATCCGTGGGTGGAAAATTACACCCCTGTTAACGAGCCGCTCACGACAGCGCGTTTTAGCGGATTATACGGTCACTGGTATCCTCACGGTCGGGATAGTTTAACTTTCTTGCAGGCATTGCTGACGCAACTCCGCGGCACAATCCTGTCAATGCAGGCCATTCGCCAAGTTAACCCAGACGCAAAGCTGGTGCAAACCGAGGACTTGTGCAAGGTGTTCAGCACGCCACAGATGGCGTACCAAGCAGAGTTTGAAAATGAGCGTCGCTGGCTGAGTTTCGATCTGCTGTCTGGTCGCCTCAATCCCGATCGCCCGATGTGGCAATATCTATGTAAAGTTGGAATTCCTGAAGCTGAACTGGAGTGGTTTTTAGAAAATCCCTGTCCGCCAGACATTATTGGGATTAACCATTACTTAACGAGCGATCGCTTTCTGGATGAGCGCCTAGAACGCTATCCCCAGTGGACGCATGGGGGAAATGGGCGGCAGCAGTACGCAGATGTCGAGGCAGTGCGGGTGCGTGCTGAAGGAATCGCTGGACCCTACACGCTAATCAAAGAGACATGGGAACGCTACGGCTTGCCAATTGCGGTCACTGAAGTCCATCACGGTTGCACCCGCGAGGAACAACTGCGCTGGGTTAAAGAGGTGTGGGAAGCAGCAACCCGTCTGCGTTCCGAAGGCATCGATCTGCGGGCTATCACCGCTTGGTCGCTCCTCGGTTCTTATGACTGGACTAGCTTGGTAACAAAAGATAACGGTCATTACGAGCCTGGGGTGTTCGACTTGCGATCGCCCGAACCCCGCCCAACTGCGATCGCCCATATGCTGCGCGAGTTGGCACGCGGCGAGATGCCTCACCATCCCCTTTTGGATGTGCCAGGATGGTGGCATAGAAACCAGCGACTGCTCTATCCACCCGTTGCGGAGAGCAACGGCGCAGAGGCGCAGAGGCACAAAAACCCAGAAACGCACCTCAGTCCTCAGTACCTAAGCACCTCAACACCTGTCCGTTCTTCCTCACCGCGTCCGCTCGCCATTATTGGAGCGAGAGGCACGCTGGGGAAAGCTTTTGCTCGAATTTGCGACATCCGGGGTATCCCCTATCACCTCCTTAACCGTCAGGAACTGGATATTGCCGATCCTGCCTCGGTTAAGCGGGTACTGGCTGAACTCAAGCCTTGGGCGGTTGTAAATGCGGCTGGATACGTTCGCGTAGATGATGCGGAGCGCGAACCGGATGCTTGTCTGCGCGAAAACGCAGTTGGCCCAGCAACTCTTGCGGCTGCTTGCGCGATGCAGAAAGTGGCGTTGCTCACCTTCTCATCGGATCTGGTATTTGATGGAACTGGTGTTGCTCCTTATGTGGAGAGCGATGCTGTTGCACCGCTCAATGTGTATGGACGCAGCAAAGTAGAAGCTGAGTCGCAAGTTCTAAAGTTTCATCCCTCGTCGCTCGTCGTCCGCACCAGCGCCTTCTTCGGGCCGTGGGACGAGTACAACTTTATTACAATGGCGCTCCGCACCCTAGCGGCAGGAAAACCCTTTATTGCGGCAGAAGATTCGGTCGTTTCACCGACCTACGTTCCGGATCTGGTCAATGCCAGCCTTGACCTCTTAATTGATAGCGAGAACGGTTTGTGGCACATTGCGAACCCTGGTGAGAGTTCTTGGGCAGATTTGGCACGGTTTGCTGCAAAGAAAGCTGGTTTCGATGCTACCCGAATTGAAGCTTGTCCCATGCAAGCGCTGAGGCTATTGGCACCACGCCCAATCTACAGCGTTCTGGGCAGCGAACGAGGGGTACTGTTGCCGTCGCTGGAAAATGCGATCGCCCGCTACTTCCAAGAATCCAAAATTTCCCTGTAAAAATCGATACTTTAACCCACTCTAAGGTGGGCAGTGCCCACCTTAGTCCATTTACCCATTGAGGTTTTTAAGATGAACGTTCTTTTTAAAATTGTTAAATCCCCAGACATTTTTGATAGCTCTAGAGCAGCTCAGTTTCATCAAGAAATTGAGAATCTGATCGACGCAGGAGTCAAATTTGTTCTCCTCGATCTCAAAAATGTCACTTTTATCAGTAGTTCTGGCTTAATGGCTCTTGTTTCAATGGTGAGGCTTACCCGCTCCGCAGGTTGCAAAATTTTACTTTATTCCAAGAGCGAACAGGTTAGGATTTTATTGGAGATGACGGGTTTAGATCAGGTTTTGGAAACCTTTAATAAGTCAGAAGGATTTCAAAGTTTAGGAAGCTTAGCGCGAGCTAATGTTAATCCTATATCAGAAACCTTGTCAAAGTCAGCATATTCACCAAAGCTGAAATCTACCAGCTCGCCTGTCCAGCCTGCTTCGGCTCGTTAAATCGTTAAGTTTTCGCGATTCTTCTCCGAAATTGGAGCGTGTGTTCCTGAACGATGAACGCAGCAAAATTATTACTCTTTTGCTTCTAACAATGCCTGACAAGCGTTGTGCTAACGTATCCTACTCTTGAGAAAAGGTACGTTATCAATGAAGCAACAGTAATATACTCTTTCTGCGAACGGCAAATAACCCAATTTAATAACATCTCCCAATTTTCTTAATTGCAACCATCACAGTTATCCTGACATAACGCCGGATTTACAATTCTGACCAATCCAAATTTTTTCCATTAGCCAGAGAGAGTGCATTTGGGCGAATATCTTCGCTCACATCACTGGAAAAATCCCGCCATAAATCTTAACGATCTGCCGTCGATCGATTTGATTCTACTCTCGCAAATGCACAAAGTTCGTTTCGAGTGCATTGCCGAGCAAAAACTGAATACAAACATTCCCATCATATCTTCCCTTTCCGCAACTGCTACAATTAATAAAGAAGGGAGTTTAATGCAACCTAATCTGCTCAAAACTTGGAACCTTTAACTGTTACCAAGGGGAATGTTGATTTTTAGCTTAAGTCGATGCCTGGAAGACACGGGTCGATGCTCCTCACAGCCGTACTACCACCTGTTATGCGAGTCTGCTAAAGCTTCAACCTGCTTCTGGGAAGACGGCATTTCGTCTCTTTATTACTGGCAATACCTTCGCTAACCAACAACTGAAGGAAATTCCTCGACAGTATTCGGATATCGATTTGGTTTTGCTGCACTTGTATGGAACAAAAGCATTCGCAATTCGTCTGATAATCGATGCCAAGCAAGGCGTTAAGGCAATTCAATAAATTGTTCTTTCTACGCCATCCCAATTCACTCCAACGATTACACGAATTTTAAATCGTCGTTAGAGGATTTTATGCAAGCTATTACTGCAACGAAACTCAAACAAAAAGTTACGTATCTGAGTCACGATAAGACTTACAATTTTGAGGCGTCGATAACACAGTAGCCGGATATGTGGTACAGAGGTAACGTACCTCGATCCGGAAAAGATTGGCAAATGGATGTAGTAATAACGATAGGCATTACTTATCGTATTAATGGCATTAAACAGTCTTGGTTCTTAAACTGTATTTTTGCTAGAAAAAAATAACCTTAAATCGCTGAAATCCAGACTGTGTAGACATTTAAAAAATTTTATAGAAAAACACTTAAAAGAGTTAGTACTCAGATATTTATGGGTACTCTAGAAATATAACCTTGGATAGATGACTATATGCACTCTTTGGGGAAATGGCTGGAGAATTGTTATATCGCGTCTGGCGGCGCTACTCAGTCTAATTTTGACCAGTTCGACAGAGCATATCCGCGTCCGCAGTTACAGCGATCGCATTGGATTTGTCTCAACGGTCCGTGGAAGTTTACTTATGACGATGAGGGGAAAATAACTCGACCCTCAGATGTTTCCGGGTGGACGCATACAATTGAAGTTCCCTTCGCGCCAGAATCCTCAAAAAGTGGCATTGGCGACACAGGGTTTCACCCGAACTGCTGGTATGAGCGGGAATTTAACATTGTTAAGGGTGCAGGTCGGGTGCTGCTTCACTTCGGGGCGGTAGATTATCGCGCCCGCGTGTGGATCAACGGTCAATTTATGGCTGACCATGAAGGCGGACATACTCCCTTCAGCATCGATATTACGCCAGTATTTAATGAGAACGGACCGCAGCGGGTAACAGTGTGGGCGCAAGACGACCCCCAAGACTTGGCAAAACCTCGTGGTAAGCAAGATTGGCAACTGGAACCGCACAGTATTTGGTACCCGCGCACCACTGGGATTTGGCAGACCGTTTGGGCGGAGATCGTTCCTTCTACCTATATTGAGCGCATCCGCTGGACGCCGCACTTTGAGCGTTGGGAAATTGGCTTTGAAGCTTTTGTTGCAGGTGACCAGTGCGATGGCATCGAGGTAAAGGTAAAACTAACCGTTGGCTGCCAGTTGCTAGTCAACGATACCTATGAAGTAATCCACGGAGAGATTCACCGACGGATTGCCCTTTCTGACCCTGGTATTGACGACTACCGCAACGAGTTGCTTTGGAGTCCGGAAAAGCCAACTCTGATCGATGTTGAGGTGCAGTTGTGGTCTAATGGCGAGTTGCTGGATGAAATCAAGTCTTATACCGCAATGCGGACGGTGGGAATCCAGCGCGATCGCTTTATGCTCAATGGTCGTCCCTACTATCTGCGACTGGTTCTAGACCAAGGCTATTGGCCGGAAACTCTGATGACCGCACCTTCCGATGAAGCGTTGCGGCAAGATGTTGAACTAGTCAAAGCAATGGGATTCAACGGGGTTCGCAAGCACCAGAAGATTGAAGACCCCCGCTTCTTGTATTGGGCAGATGTGCTAGGACTGATGGTTTGGGAAGAAATGCCCAGCGCCTATCGCTTCTCTCCTAAAGCGGTGGAACGGATTACCAAGGAGTGGACTGAGGTCATTGAACGCGATGCCAGCCATCCTTGCATTGTGGTCTGGGTGCCCTTCAACGAATCTTGGGGTGTTCCCGATTTGACAGCGACAGCAGCCCACCAGCACTGCGTCCAAGCACTGTATCATTTGACCAAGACTCTCGATCCAACTCGTCCAGTCATCGGTAACGACGGTTGGGAAAGTGCGGCGACCGATATTTTGGCTATCCACGACTACGATAATAAGCCGACTCGGATGGCAAAACGCTACGGTCCAGAAGTGAAGCTATCAGACCTTTTCGATCGCCAACGTCCGGGTGGGCGGGTTCTGACGCTGGATGGCTATCCTCATCAAGGACAGCCGATTATGCTGACTGAGTTTGGCGGTATTGCTTATGCGGGTCGGGAAGATAAAAAAGCTTGGGGATATGTGCGTTCCCATGATGTCTCCGAACTGCAAATCCGGTATACGGCGCTACTAGATGTGGTAAACCGAGTCGAGTTATTTAGCGGTTTTTGTTACACCCAGTTGACCGATACCTACCAAGAAGCGAACGGACTGCTATATGCCGACCGGACTCCGAAATTTCCCATCGAAGCGATCGCATATGCAACTCTAGGCAGGGGTGAGGAAGACGAAGAGGACGTTATGCTCACAACAGTTAAAGCTGCATTGGGGCAAGAAAACAATGTATTCCCAGGAGCTGTTGAAGCCGGATGGTCGCAAGCTGATTCTATACAGCAGATTCCCCATTGCGGAGGAAATTACAGCCACTAGCCCTAGTAATGAGCCAGTGCAGGCGAATCCTCACCTGCGCTGGCATCCGTTGCGGGGCGAATGGATTGCTTATGCAAGTCACCGTCAGGGGCGGACTTTTATGCCGCCCCCAGAATACAATCCGTTAGCACCTACCAAAGATCCTCAGTTTCCGACGGAACTCCCGCAGGGGAAATATGATATGGCGGTGTTCGACAACCGCTTTCCCTCAATGGCTTTGGGGGCGCACAATCCACCCGCTAGCATTGTGCAGACTCTCCCAGCAAACGGCGCGTGCGAAGTGGTCGTATTTACGCAAGATCCGCAAGCTTCCCTCAGTTCTTTAGAACTGGATCAATTAGAGTTATTGTTGCAAGTTTGGGGCGATCGCACTCGCGCTTTAGGCGAAATGCCCCAGATTCAGTATGTACTGCCTTTTGAGAATAAAGGGGTCGAAATGGGGGTGACTTTACAGCATCCCCACGGGCAAATCTACGCTTATCCCTTTGTTCCACCCGTCCCAGCGCGGATGTTAGAGAGGCAACAAGCGTATTATCAGGAACATCAGCGGGGTTTGCTGCAAGATTTGATCCAAAAAGAGATTTTGGATAATCAGCGAATTATTTATCTGGATGAGGAAGCGATCGCATTTGTCCCCGCTTTCGCCCGTTACCCTTACGAAGTCTGGATTGCCCCGATTCAGCCCACCGCTACATTTGTGGATCTGACAGATGGGCAGCGCCAAGGACTCGCCAAAGCCTTAAAAACGGTCACTCTCAAGTATGACGGTTTGTGGAATCGTCCTTTCCCTTACTTGATGGCGTGGTTCCAAGCACCCACCGATGGAAATCCGCACCCAGAAGCACATCTGCACGCAGAGTTGTATCCTCCCTATCGGACTCAGGATCGGCTTAAGTACCTGGCGGGAACCGAACTAGCCGCAGGAATGTTTGCCAATGATGCGCTTCCGGAGGAGAAGGTGAAGGAGTTGCAAGCTGTCGTCATCACACTTGAGAATCCTGTGCGGTTGTGAATCAAAACTTAACCCCCGAATCCCTTCGTTTGCAGGGAAGGGGCAAGAACTTCAGTTTCCTCCCCGTTTTCGGGAGGGGCTGGGGAGGAATTTCCTGCTGTAAGAGGTGAGTTATGAATCAAGTTAGTGAAGAAGTCTCTCAGAAACTAGAGTTAATCCGAAACGCCTTAACGGAAGCTGACGCGCAGGGGTTGCGATTGCGCGGCACCGATTGGTTCGCCTGGGCGACTGCTGGCGGTTCCAGCACCGTACTGCTGACGGCTGAAACTGGAATCGCAGAAGTGCTGGTGACTGCTGAGGATGCCTGGATATTAACCGATGAAATCGAAGCACAGCGGTTAAAAGATGAGGAAATTCCCGGAAATTTCCAGCATTATGCGAATCCTTGGGCTGATGCTGCGGCGCGTGAATCTTTTGTGCAACAGGCGACCAATGGGGGGAAAATTTTAAGCGATCGCCCGATTCCTCATGTCGAAAAGCGATTACCCGCCTCTCTACAACAGCATAAGCGAACCTTGATACCAAGCGAGCTGGAGCGATATCGCCAGCTAGGGCGTCAGGCAAGCGAAGCGATGACAGAGGTACTTAAAGCCGCCAAGCCAGATTGGACAGAATATCAGCTTGCGGGTGCGGGTGCCGAGGCGTTGTGGGCGCGGGGGATACATCCAGCTCTGACGCTGGTAGCAGGCGAGAGACGTTTGCCCCTATACCGTCATGCTACCGCCACAGGTGAAGAGATTGGACGGCAAGCGATGCTGGTATTTTGCGCCAGAAGACATGGTTTGTATGCGAATCTGACCCGATTTGTATCATTCGGTTCGTCGGATGAAAGCGCCAAATTGCATGGTGATGTGCGTCAAATTGAAGCGGAAGCTTTGAATTTTTTAAAGCCTGGAATCGCTCTGAATGCAGTTTATGACACTTTAGCTGATGTTTATCAAAAGCACGGATATCCTAATGCCATCCGCGAACATCATCAAGGTGGAACGACGGGATATTTGGCGCGTGAAGTTGTAGCGAATCCGACGACTAATGACACGTTGGAAGAAAATATGGCTGTCGCCTGGAATCCCAGTGTACGGGGTGCAAAGATTGAGGATACTTTTGTACTTCTCAAAGATGGACTGGAAAATCTAACTTTCGATCCAAATTTTCCCAGTGTTGAAGTAGCCGGAAGATTGCGCCCTGTGCCCTTAGAGGTTGGGTAATGAGAACGCCTTGGCGAATGTAATTCGCGTCTACACAGATGAAACCTGCCTACGCAGGTTTGAAGAGGAATTTACTCTTAGTCCGCGAAGGCGGACTTTGTTTGTGTAGCCGCGATTTCTAATCGCCGGGGTCTTTTTTGCACCAGATATATTCAGCAAAGCCGCCGCAGTATGTCACAGGAAAAGATTGAAAAGCTGACTCCAGAACAAGAAGCTTTAATTCCGGTTTATCGGGAGAAGTGGAGAGATATAGCATATTCAACTGAGCCAATTGATAGAGAAAAAGCTGCTAAAGCGGTAAAAGCAGTTTATATTTTGATTGAATTATCTGAACCAGAGATACTTTTTTACGATAGTCCTTATGCAGTAGGTAGCGACAAACAATTAGTCATAGATAAAAATAGAATATATGGAGAATTGTATGAAACCAGAAGAATATTTAACCAAGATTTTTCCGACTATTTATTATCAGCTATAAAGTCTAGTTTTTGTAATACAGTTATGAGCCGACTGGGTAGCGAACTACATAATGATATAAGTTGGAAATTAGAGGGGTTACTAACGGAGGAACTTATAATGTTCTTCCAAACAATGGAGCAAGTGCGAAATCAACTATGGGAGGAAATAGAATTTAAAGAAAAGCAAATACAGAAGCTATGCGAGGAAATGTGGGTACAGCTTGATATACCAATACCAAATAATTTGGTGGATCGGTTAATACTACAGGATTTACTCATAGGAAGTGAAACGAATCATCAACTTGCAAATCGCATATCCCAGGAAACGGATAACCTTAGCCAACAGGAAAACCTACTGAATATTATCTTTGGTAATGATGATATATATATTGAACCCGCTCAATGGGTTAGTTCGGGCAGTTTGTATGACTTTTGCATTAACGTATTAAATTTTGAGTATAAGCAAAAAGAATGGGAAGCATTTCAGACAATAGCCAAGAATTGCGGTTGTATTTTCCCTTATGAGAAGATGGTAATTGTCTGCGATCGCCCTCGCATCCTCTGCTTGGACAACCAGCAGCGTCTCCACGCAGAAGGCGCACCCGCGATACAATTTGCAGACGGATACAGCCTCTATGCTTATCATGGCGTGACATTACCTGAAAAATACGGAAAGCTACATCCGAATCAGTGGGAAGCACAATGGATAATAGATGAAGATAACGCTGAACTGCGGCGAGTGCTAATTCAGGGCATTGGCTACGAAAGAATCGCCCAGGAACTAGGGGCAATTGCGTTAGATTCTTATCAAGAATACAGTTTATTAAAAATTGATACCGATATTGATGTTGAGCCAATATCTTTGTTAAAGATGACTTGCCCAAGCACCGGATTTATTCATGCGTTGCGCGTACCACCTGAGATAATATCGGCGCGGGAAGCGATCGCTTGGGTGAATTGGGGAATTAATCCAGAAGAATTTTCTGTGCAAACATGAATTTTTTTGATGATTAACGCGATATTGAAAGCAATTAACTAACTGCTACACTATCTCCCAACTTCGAGGGCCAGCGGACAGTCAGAATGGTACAATCTGACTCGGCAGACCAAGAATGGGGCACGCCTGGAGACCAGAGAACGTAGTCGCCTTCACGAGACAATAAGACTTCTTGCTCTGGAAATTTAACGTGAAATCGTCCTTTAATCAGGATAGAAAGTGTAGTTGCTTCCTCATTCATTGCCCACTCGGATCTACCATCTCCTGCTGCGTGAATACCCCATTTCACTTCTAGGCTGGAAGTCGAACGAATGTCATCGATTGGGTTTATAAAATGACCGAGAAACCAACCAGAACGACTTGTACCTTCAGTATGAGCATTCCCAACAACAACATTAGACGGCATTTGCGAATCCTTGCTTATATGCAAGTATTAATTTTATAAAACTCAGCAAAATTATCAAGTCGGATGACTAAGTGTTAACGCACAAGTGTTAAGGCACAAGTGTGAACGCACAAAGATTGTGCAAAATATTAGGGATTGTAGAGACGCAAAATTCTACGTCTCTACAGGATGGGATTTCTCTCTACTCCCGGCGAGATTTCCCGGCGAAATGATTCCTTAACTCGACGCCACGGCTAAGCCGCTATGGCGCAGTAAAGGCTCCGTACTCGGTTCCCGTCCCCGGAAGGACTTGAACACTTCCATCGGGTGCAAGCTACCACCCAGCGCCAACACGGTGTCGCGGAAGCGCTTACCTGTAGAAGCTACAGCCGTCTCATCTTCTAAGCCAGCGTCTTCAAAAGCTGCAAAGGCATCAGCACTGAGAACTTCAGCCCACTTGTAGCTGTAATAACCCGCCGCATAGCCGCCAGCAAAGATATGTCCAAACCCGCATAAAAAGGAGTCTTCTGGCAGAGGGGACAAAATTGTTGTGGTTTTGGCAATGCGGTTTCGCACATCAGCCACCGTTTCATTCCCACCCGGTTGATAGCGATGATGCAGTTCGATATCCACTAAGCTAAAGTGCAATTGCCGCAGCGTGCCAGTACCGCTCATGTAGTTGCGTGCTGCCAAAAGCTTTTGGTAATAATGCTCTGGTAAGGTTTCCCCGGTTTCGTAGTGCTTCGCCATTCCCATCAAAGTGGGTCGGTCATAGCACCAGTTTTCCATGAACTGGCTGGGTAATTCTACCGCATCCCATTCCACATTGTTGATGCCTGCTGCACCCGGATAATCCACCTTGGTCAGCATATGCTGCAAGCCGTGACCGAATTCGTGGAATAAGGTTTCTACCTCGCCAAAGGTCATCAGGCTGGGTTTGCCATCGACTGGGGGAGTCTGGTTGCAGACCAAATAGGCGACGGGTAAGCGTGTGGTGGGCGTGCCAGCTTCGATAATTTTGGCACGGACTAGGCACTCGTCCATCCAGGCACCGCCGCGCTTTTCGGCTGGACGGCTGAAAGGATCTAAATAGAAGTATGCGATCGCATTGCCTGTTTCATCGGCAATCTGGAAGTAACGCACATCCTCATTCCACACTGGGGCTTGACCATCAGCCGCCGTGACGGTAATGCCAAATAACCGTTTTACGAGACTGAATAGCCCATCTAGCACTTGCGGTAAGGGGAAGTAAGGGCGTAACTCTTCTGCACTGAAGGCGAACTTTTCTTCCCGCTGGCGTTCCGACCAAAAGCTGATATCCCAGTGCTTCAAGTCGCTGCTTTCTGCGGCTCCTTTACTAGCAGCATACGCTTTTAATTCTTCTAATTCCTTCTTAGCAGCATCATAACTAGCGCCGCGCAGTTCATCTAGCAGCGCCTCAACTGCTTCAACGCTAGGAGCCATTTTTCGGGCTAAGCTTAACTCCGCAAAACTGTCAAAACCGAGTAGCTTTGCCTTTTCTTGGCGCAGTTGCAATATGCGTTCGATGAGTGGGGTGTTATCCAACTCGCCACTCGATGCACGGCTGACATAGGCTTTATAAAGCTTTTCGCGCAAGTCCCGACGGGTGCTGTGCTGCAAGAAAGGGCCAAAGCTGGGAAAATCCAGGGTGATGCGCCAAGGGCCATTTTCAGGGGTGGCATTTTCTTCGCCAGCAGCACGGGCAGTTTGAGCGGCTAGACTCACTAAACTGGGCGGTAAGCCGTCAACTTCCTCTTTGTTGGTGAGGGTCAGGCTAAATGCTTTAGTGGCGTCGAGGACGTGGTTAGAGAACTTGGTGGAAAGTTCTGCTAATTCGAGTTGAATAGCGTTGAAGCGATCGCGCTTTTCTCCTTCCAACCCAACGCCGGAAAGTTCGGCATCTTTAATCGCTGATTCGACAATCCGCTTTTGGGCTGGTTCCAGGCTATCCCAAGCGTTGCTATTTTGCAGCGCCTTAAATGCTTCATACAACGGCTTACTTTGGTTCAGCTTGTTGGAAAACTGCACCACTTTTGGCTGAACGGTTTCGTGAGCTTCGCGGATTTCGGGGCTATTCTTCACAGCCATCAAATGACCGACAATGCCCCAACTCCAGGTTAAGCGTTCAACCAGCTGTTGGAGTGGATCGACTAAACCGCTCCAAGTCGGTTCTACCTGAGTTTCTAGGGTGGCAAGTTCCTGTTCTAGTTCAGCCAGTAGCTGCGTCATCGCCGGAACGACGTGTTCCGGCTTGATGGCATCAAATGGGGGCAGCCCTTTGCCGATGAGTAACGGGTTATCAGTAATAATGGCGTTTGCACTCATAGGTGATTTGTTTGTAAACGTGTTTGGGCTGAATTGTCCTAGTTATCCGATCTTAAGAAAAAAATCAGCTACCCTTACAGGGTGGTTAACCGTAGCGAAGTTGCGGTTTATCGTCGGTACTCGTCGCCGCAGTCACCGATGACCTGGTATAGATCGCGCGATTGTTGAGCGATCGCATTCATTCGCCGATCATCCTCTGCATCCAGTATCAAATCAAACACCCTGGCATTGTCTTCGATATGCTCCGACACTCCTAACCGTGCGCCGATGATTGCACCGGCGACTGCTGGCTGCTCTAGAATATAACGCACCGCCACATTCGAGATATTTACCCCGTACTTCTGGGCAATCTCTTGGAGGACAGAAAGTAACTCTTGAAATAAATTCCAGCCACCCCACGCATCTACCATATTCTTGTATTTTCGCAAGCTAGCCGTCTTCAGTTCTCCTGCTCGCGGTTCTGGTTGTCCCAGGTACTTTTCTGACAGCAAGCCGCCGCAGAGTGTCCCGTAAGCAAAAAGCTGAATGTCATTCTCTTGACAAAATTGCACCATATTCACTAAAGGACGCTGGTCAATCAGAGAAAATTGCACCTGATTGGACACAATTTTGATACCTGCCTCGGTAATAATTTTCAGATGTTCTGTATCAAAATTTGTCAAAGCTAGATGCTTGATTTTTCCCTCCTCTTGGAGTTCCGCCATATACTTAAGCGCATCCAAGTAGTTTTTATCGCGGTAATCCCACCAATGAAACTGCATCAAGTCTAAGGAATCAACTCCCATTCTTTTTAGGGAAATATTAATGTTATCTTCTACCAACTTGCGCGTCATTTTAGTGGGTCTTGGTACCCATTTTGTGAAAGCTTGCAAGTTAGACAGCGCCTCTTCACCTCGACTTGCTACCAATTGCCTCCGAAACTCTCCAATAAAGTCCTCGGCGGGGCCATAATGGTCGGCTAAATCCCAAGTGGTGAAGCCTGCATCCATGTAATCAAACATATTTTGGATCGCAGCTTTTGAGTCAATTCTTCCGTGTGCGCCTGACACTTGCCACATTCCATTGAGTACGCGGCAGATATTCAAATCTGGAGTAAATTGTAATCTACTTGATTCTGGTAAATTCATGTTGACGCTTTGTTATGTATAGATAAAATTATTGCTTATCGTGTCAGAACTTGGAGGCGATACACCTACTTAACCTCTCCCCAAACCTCTCTACTAAAAGGATAGGGGCTTTCTCAATACTCTAGTTTTGAAATTTAAATACAGATGAACACTGATAAATTATCTGCGTTTATTTGTGGTAATTACTCTAAAAACTTACTATTCAGGTTTGCACTGAAAATTCTTCTGGATCGATGTCCCAATTGATCCAGCGAATCGCTGCACGAGCCGATATAATATCCGGTGGAACTCGCATAACATGAATAAAACTTGTGCTAGGACAGGTCATTTTCAGCAAGTAAATTGGCTCTTTTTGAGGAGCATCATCATCAAAATCATCAGGCTCGAAACCATCAATATCAGCGTCAAATTTTAGCAAAGTGTATTCTTGCCAGGAATCTAATTCAGTTGCTTGTAATTCTTGACAGATTCGTGCATAGCCAATCCCCTGAATTAATACTCGACGCAGTTCTGCATTGTCTTCCTCTAAAAGCCATTCCGCCTCCCATTGATGAGGATGCAGTTTGCCATATTTTTCAGGTAATTTTACACTGTGATAGTAATATCCCGTATGCCATCCATCGGCAAACTGAATCGCGGGTTCTCCTTCGGCGTGCAGACGATCTTGGTTGTCGAGCGAGAGTTTTGTAGGGCGATCGCATACTACACAAACCTTCTCAAACGGGAAAATCAAGCCACAATGCTCGAAAAGCTGGTTCAGACAGTCAAATGCTTCTTGCGTCTTTTGGTCGAGAGTGACACCTAACGAAGAAACATAAAATTCAGTCGCGTAGATTTGCTTAAAAAACTCTGTAGGGGTTACTGGATACATATCCTCTGCAAGAAAAGAGCTGGAATCAGCTCTGATGAGTTCTGGAGAGTTATTAATTAATTCATCCAGCTCCCACCATGCTTCTTCATCGCCTGCTGTCAGCTCTAGTTCTATCTGCTCTGGCGCTATTTCATTCCGGATATGATTCCACAACGCTTGACACGGAAGTCCTTCCAAAAACCATTGGAGCTGCTTTGATAGAGACTCTCCCCACACGAGCAGGGATTTCATCTGCCCAAATGTTTGTTCTTCTGGTGTATTGTCTATTTTGAGCAAGTTGAATAGTTGAGTACACCCCGCCTGTGGACTCCGGCAAAAAAGAACTTCTGCTTCTTCTTTGCCAATCATTCTATAGGCAGATTTGATAGCTTTTTTGGCTTTTTGAACATCGATTGGCTTCGTTGAGAGAGTGCGCCATTTCTGTTGAAGCGATCGCAACAGACTTCGATTAAAAATTGGATTGCCTCGGAGATACAGTTTGGTAAGGTTGGTTAACCCAGAAAGCGGACTCAAATCGGTAATTTGATTGTTACCGAGATACAGTTGGGTGAGGTTGGTCAACCCAGAAAGCGGACTCAAATCGGTAATTTGATTGTTACCGAGATACAGTTGGGTGAGGTTGATTAACCCAGAAACCGGACTCAAGTCGGTAATTTGATTGCTACTGAGAATCAGTTGGGTGAGGTTAGTTAACCCAGAAAGTGGACTCAAGTCAGTAATTTGATTGCTACTGAGATTTAGTCCAGCAAGGTTGGTTAACCCAGAAAGCGGACTCAAGTCGGTAATTTGATTACTACAAAGAAACAGGCGGGTAAGGTTTGTTAACTCAGAAAGCGGACTCCAGTTGGTAATTTGATTGTTACTAAGATTCAGTTGTGTAAGGTTTGTTAACCTTGAAAGTGAACTCAAGTCGTTAATTTGAGTGCCAGTGAGATTCAGGCGCGTGAGGTTGGTTAATCCCAAAAGTGGACTCAATTCGGTAATTTTATTTCCAGTGAGACTCAGTTGGGTGAGGTTGATTAACCCAGAAAGCGGACTCAATTCGGTAATTTGATTACAACTGAGATTTAAATCAGTGCAGTATGAAAGTATTAGATCCGCTTCATAGCAGTCCCAAGTACCAGCTTTATGTAACAGCACCTCAACTGTATGCCTTGCTGCTTCTGAAAGGCTATCTTTGTGCAAACACCAGTCAGCAAAGCTACTGAGATTTACCATTTGGTTTGGCTGGGTTTCAGACATATAGCACCTCTAGACTGAGATTTGTGTGTCTTAGTTATATGATGTCAGCGACCAGCAACTTGTTAAGAACGCCAGCCTTTCTCAGCTTGTTCTAACACATAAGCGGAAACAGCTTGGATTTCTTGTTCGCTTAAGCGGCCTTTGTATGCCGACATATTGTTTTTGCCGTTGGCGACGATGGATGCGATCGCTTCCACGTTATCCATACCATTCCGTTTTAATGCCTTGAGTTTCAGATTCTTCCCGCGTCTGATAATATTGCCGCCGTTGAGATGGCAACCTGCACATTGGACGCTAAAGATTTTGGCACCGTTAGCAGTATCTGCGGCTAAAGCTGGAATGCGAAAGGCAATTAGCACACTGAATGTTAGAAGTAAGACGGTTAGTAGCTTCTTCAAAAGAGTTTTCCTCGGTTTCGATTAAATTAATCACCAGCGGCGCATCCGCTATTTTAAGAATCAGTATCTTCTCCATCAACTTCGCCGTCTTCTGTCGCTTCCTGAAGAAATAAGCGTGCCAATCGGTTATAGGTGCCAGCGCCAACAAATTGAGGATAAGTGTGAGAACGGCTGTACACCCATACCAGTTCTTTTCCATCAAAAATACGGATGTCTTGAAATAGACCTTTACATTTCGGTTGCAGGGACTTAGCAGTATTTAATGCGTCCGTCCATCTTTCAAAGTCTTGGGAAAATTCAGGGGTGATGACTCTAAACATAAGCTTGGGCTTCTTTCTTGACTTCCTAATTTGAAGCTTAAGCGGCGGGTGGGAATTGGGGAGAATAATTCTGGACAAGCGACCAAAAGCACCGATTTTAAAGTGCCTGATGTCAAAGTGCCTCAAAGGAAGCGGTGAATCCTTCAAGACTTAAACACTCGTCTTGGAAAGATTCCGCATCTCCGACCTCTTCAACCTTGTATTCCATGAAGCGCTGACCATCTGGCGTTTTTTTGGAAGAGATACAAGTGCTTTGATACTTGTCTGCGATCTCTTTACAGGTAGTCCCATTGCGTTTCCAAGCATCGCCCGAACAGCGAATCGTTACCAGCCACATAACTTCAGTCTCCATTGATATTGGGGGTGTGCGATCGCGAAAACTCTGAGTTGCTCTGACGCAATCTGATGCATCATATCAAGGGTTATCACCCTAAGCCTAACTCCGGAGTTAAGGATTGATATGACTCGCAAGCGCTTATTTTCGCTAATTGTGGCGCTGTTGCTGATTGCACTTTCCTGGTGGGGGGTGGCGGCAGCGCGGACTGGATTGGTGACGCGAACGTTCTCAGACACATTCTCAGACAAGGGGTTGCCGATGCTGTACGTCGCACCAGAGGGTTTTGAACAGGGTTCTGAGAAAATACCCGGTGTGCTGGTGGCGCACGGCTATGCGGGTTCTAAGCAGTTAATGCTCGGCTACGCGCACGTTTTGGCGCACGCGGGGTATGCCGTGATGCTGTGGGATTTCGGCGGACATGGCGCGAATCCAGCACCCCTCCAGCGCGATTCACTTCAGCAAGACCTGAATGTGGCTTATGCTGCCCTGTTGGAGCAACCAGAGGTCGATCCTAGCCGCTTGGCGCTGCTGGGGCACTCAATGGGTAGCGGTGCGGTGATGTCGGCGGGTATCCGCAATCCCGACCGCTTTGCGGCAACGGTTGCCGTCTCACCGACGGGTGCGGGAGTAACGCCTTCTATCCCGCGCAATCTTCAGCTACAAGCCGGGAGTTGGGAAGGTGGATTTGTGAAGAATGCCCAGCGGTTGCTGGCGGCGGCGGGAGGAGAAAACGATAACTTTGCTGGGGGAAGGGCGCGATCGCTCGTTATCATCCCGAACGCCGAACACATCACCATTCTCCTCCGCAATATCAGCCACCAAGCTGCCCGAACGTGGCTCGATGCTACCTTCAGAATTCAGAGTAGCAGTAACTATATTGACCGTCGGATGGCTTGGTATGCATTGCATCTGGTGGCATGGCTGTTGTTCCTTTTCGCCGTTGCCCCTGCTGTTGCTGACCCGGCGACTACACCCAAGGCAAAGGTGCATCCGCTACAAAGCTTGCTAGGTTCGTTCTTAGCTCCATTCCTTGCCAGCGCTTCACTCCTATTGCTGAGCCGTATGGGGGAAATTGACAGCTTGGGTGGCGTCCTCGTCGGCGGTGCAATCGGAATTTGGTTCTTTGTGGCAGGCATCGTCTGGCTGGGGATTCTCTTGCGCCTACAACGTCCTACACTCAGGGTGCTGGGGATAGGCTTGGGGCTGTTTGTACTGCTTTGGGTGGGTTTCGGGGCAATGGCACAGTCGGTGTGGCTGCAATGGTGGCTAATTCCAGCACGTCTGAAGCTTTGGCCTTTGCTGTCGTTGGCTTGCCTTCCTTGGTTTCTAGCGTCGGGAGTGGCGCAACAGGATGCTGGGGTACTCTCGCGGGTAGCGTGGTGGTTGTGGCAAAGCGTGCTGCTAGTAGGCGGCTTTATTTTGGCGGTGTACTTGGTTCCGAAACTTGGTTTTATTTACCTGTTGCTGCCGCTATTTCCGCTAGCGATGGGTATTTTCTCCTTTGCTGGCAGCCAACTTAATAATGTGTGGAGTTACGCACTGGGGAGTGCATTGTTTTTCGGTTGGGCGATCGCTGCTGCTTTCCCGCTCGCTAGTTAGCGAAGACAGAATTAGCAGTTTTCTACCTAAAGGAAGTACCGATTTTTAAGCGATCGCGCCAAGATAGAAGAAGCGAATTATAACCTCTTTTTTGCTGGAAAGCTTGTACAAGTAGTTTAATTAAAGCTTCATCTAAATCAACTACTACAAACCGAGGAAGAAAATGCCTAATAATAAAATCAAAGAACAAATTACAACCGATCTCCATCAAGCTAAAGAAACAGGACAGCTCAGAGCAGAGCGGATTCGGGAAATTGTTCAATCTGCTGTCTCTCAGGTGGGTTCGGAGTTTAAGGAAGGTTCCACCGAACTTCGCTCAATTGTTAAAGATGCGGTTTCTGTGGTTCTGGAAAACTTGCAAGATAAAGGTGGCGAACTCAAAGAAGAAGTCACGGCTACGATTGAGGGAGCGGTTGAAGGCTTTAGCCATCTAAGACATCGAAATATTGCGAAAACGCAAGCAGAGGTTAAACAGCTACAAGCTCAACTGGACAACGAAGAAAATGAACTCCAGCAAGAAATTGATAAGCTGCTAGTAGACATCGAAGAATCTGGTAAAGATACCTCGCCTTCTACCAAAACTGCTCTGGAGTCTGCGATTAATAACCTCAAAAACAGTGACGAGGTCGCATCGCTGAAAGAGCGTTATGCTCAACTGCAAGCTCAACTAGCGATTCTCCGAGCGAATTTAGCTGCACGTTACGGGGGACGCGCCGAGGACGTGAAAGGGTACCTGGACGAAGCGAAGCACTGGTACGACCGTTCCCGCCCTCAAGCTGAAATAATGGTTCAGCAGGTAGAACAAAAGCGATCGCAGGTTGAAGAAAAACTGGGTGATGCGGGGGTAGCGATCGCTAAGAAAGAACGTCAGGTACGTCAAATCTTGAGTGAGTTGTTACGAACAGCAGCAGATGCAATTCGCGAAAAGGAACATGTCAGTAAATCAGGGACTCCTAAAGATCCTCACCATTAATTAAAACAGAACCAGCTAAGACTTAGCTGGTTCTGTTTTTTAAACTCAATTTTTAAACTTGCAGTAGGGTTTTAACACGCAACCAGCACTCGAGAAAGACTTCTACTCCCACTACTAGCGCTACAAGGGATAGAAGCGTCTAACTAACCTTGGCTTAGTATACGTTTTCTCCTCCAGCCATTCTTTCTTCGTGCTTCACGATTACCCAAACTGCATGAATACTACCGGGAAGCCAACCCAGAACCGTAAGCAAAATGTTGATGAATAAAGTTGGGCCAACACCAACTGTCAGAAAAATGCCTAAAGGAGGCACGAGAAGACCAGCCAGAATCCGGAGTAATTTCATGAGACTACTTCAACTTTCTTATTTAAACTCTTATTAGTCTTATTCTCCTAAATCAAGTAATTGAAGACCTCCCCCTAACGAATTATCTTCGTTTTGATAGATGGTATACAAAACTGCATTCATCTTTCTAGCTTGCAAACTAAAAAAGGAGGAACAGCATCTAGCTTTCCTCCTTTTTTTAATCTCTATCAATTTTACTTCTCTGGATAGAGATTAACCTTGAGTTTTCAAGTCACTACTGCTGCCGGTTAGTACACCCGCGTTTCTCTCAGCAAAATATTTGCTGATGAAAGTATTCGCAAAAGATAGAACGACGGGTGCCAACAAAAAAGCTAAAATCCCATGCATACTAAATCCGGGAACCAAAATTGAAGCCACCCAGAAACATATCCCGTTAACGACAAGCGAAAATGTTCCTAAGCTGACGAAGTTAAGCGGCATAGATAGGAAAGATAGAGTTGGCTTAACTCCGGCATTGACTAAGCCAATCGCTACAGCAGCAATTAAAGCAGCAGGAAATGTAGCAATATTAACACCTGGAACAAGTAAATCAACAATTAGCAGGCTAAGAGCCGTAGCTACCCAGGTAAAAAGCGTTCCCATCATGGTTTTTTTCCTTAAATTGACACAATAGAAAATTTTAAAGTCCTGATACTATGCTCAGCGATCGCCTAGCCTTCAACCTCCCTACGAAGGTAGATTTTTCTAGAAGCGATCGCCTGTTGCCTTGGTGTTTTAGTGTCTTGGTCGTTGATTACACACAAGATGTAGATAAGGTAGTTCCTCTCGCCAGGAGAAGGCAGTAAATCTCAATACAATCAGGACAACTTAAGCTAAGTGAAATTAGTGATGTATACGATGGGTGAGCGATAGCGAAATCTATGCAGGGGTTGGGTTTCCCAAGTCAAACACCACTTGCGTGCGGGGGTTTCCCCCGCACGCAAGTGGCTCCCCAACCTACGAACATCTTCAATTTAATTGCATCCGCTTACTTATTGCTGAGGTGCAGTTATGCTGACGTTATTCGTTGAGCTATCCAATACTATCCAGCCAGATTTCCCGTCTAAATTCTCTGCACTATTTGCCACTTTAAAATAGAGCTTCTCGCCGCCACGAGTTTCAACAGCAAAATCGGCTTTTTCCGCATAAACCACTTTAAATCCTCTGTCTCTCAGACAATACATCGCCCAAGCTTTCAGCGTGTGCTTGTGTGGTTCATATTGAATCGGAGGCTTGTTTAACGCCTCTTCCATCACCTTAATTAGCTGCACTGGTTGCACGCTCCACTAGATACTTTCCTTTTTAGTTTCTGCTGGATCGCAGCGAATTTCAATCAGGAATCCATCCGGGTCGTAAAAGTAAATGCCTCGTCCGGTGGGACGGCTGACAGGGCCATGATCGATGGGCACTTGATTTTGTTTTAGCACCTCGACCGCCCGCTCGAACAACTGCGGGTCGATGTCAAAGGCGAGGTGATTGGCGCGGGTAAAAGCGCGATGCGGGTCATTGTCTGGGGGTGGCAAATCCGGCTCCCAAAACAAGTCGAGGACGGTACCATCGGGGGTGACGAAATTGGTAACTTTGCCTGATGCTACAAGCGATCGCAATGTGGTCGGCACTTCTTCACCCGTCAGTTCGTACAAACCCAGGATACCCCCGTAGAAGTGCCGGGAAGCTTGCAGATCGTGGACGTTCAAGGCAATGTGGTGGACTCGCCGCAGATCCCCTGTGGAAAGGGCAGTGTTGACGGATTGGGGGCTAGATAGCATGACAGAAAAGACTCCTTTCGTTACTTTCGATAGAAGCAAGACTTTTTTCTTTAAGTCTATTATTCAAAATAAAAATTATCATGCCCTTTGATTACACTTTAGATTTTAAGGCAATCGATTTTCGCTCTTCTCCCGAACTTTATCGCGTGGGTAAGGGCGAGCAGGGGGTGCTTTTGGTAGAACCCTACAAATCAGAAATTCTTCCCTACTGGCGCTTTAAAACTCCAGAGATTGCCAGAGAATCGAGCGAAAAAATTTACCAGATGTTTCTGGATTACCTAGAACAAGATGATTTTGTTGGCGCGGATATGGCACGGAAGTTTTTACAAATGGGTTATACGCGATCGCGCAGATATGCCAATCATAAAAGCGGCAGAAAATTTAAGTCAAATCCTCAAAAAGAAACTTCTAAAGAAGCCCTGCTTCAAGCAAGGAAAGATATTTTACCCAATGAAGTAGATCCGGTGAAAGCTGAATCAGCCGCAATCTTTAAAGAGAAATGGATGCAAGCAAAGATAAATGAGATATATTTACAGCTTTTAGCAAACCATAAACAGATGTACGAGTAAGGATGAAAGAGAATAATCTTAGCAAATAGAATTCGCAGCTTCGCCAGCCTTCCTATGTCAGTTCAAATACTGACACATAATCAACTCAGAGTTTTCGGAAACGCTTTCTACATTGGTGTTGTATACAATTAGTTTACCGAGAACAATCAAAATGAGTAATAGCCGGAAATCAATTTTATTTTTTAGCTTATTTCTCACCCTTTTGGGAACAATCACCTCTGGGAAACACGTCCTTGCGATCGCCCAATCTTCAGAATCAACCCAGCGACTAACTGTATCACAGACATCACCCTCCAAATTGGCACAGCTTTCTTCTACATGTACCTATGACGATAGAAAAACCGTAGAAACTGTGAAAGACAAAAAGGGTAAAGTGACACTGGTTGGTGAAACTTATGTCATCGTAACTGAAGGACAGAATGGTATAAGATATGCAACTTGTAATCTTCCTGATAGTTTCAAGGCAGAAGGAAAAGCAATTACATTCAGTGGTGAAGTAAAAGAAATCTATCCTAATGAACGTTGGGCAGCTACACCGTTAAAAATTACAGCGATCGCATCCAGCACTTCAACCCCAACCCCAACCCCAGTTCAGTCTATTCAAAGCCTATCGAATGGTAATTACACATTTTGTAGCAAACCTCCCTCAGGCACTGGGAACCAGCAGGGTGTAGATTTAGGTCATTGTTATGTATTTAGTAAAAAAGGAAATCGCCTAGTCGGAGACCTTTACGATACCAAAACTTTGGGCGAAGTAACCGCTTGTGTTAGCGGTGTAGTTAATAAGAGAACTGTTAGCGGCGAAGCGATAGAAATTGTCGGAGATATTGGTCGGCAAAATATACCGCCAAACTCATCAGGCACCCGGTTAGTTAATTGGGACAATCAGGGTTACTTGAAAGTTGCGAGAGCTACTGTAATTGACAGGCTGAATAGCCCTGGCAGGAACAATGTCAGAAAAGTTCGCTATCGTTCTGCTTTGCTTAACTTAAATGGTTTTTATCGCCACAATCAACTGAAACAAGCACCTACAAACTGTTTAAAACGCTAAGAAAGGCAACCGCTAAAAGTAAGCGATCGCATTCTCAATAACAGTAGGTTAAACCCAACAACAAAGAAACCCAACCAATGCTTAATCGAGTTGGGTTTCTTTGCCGCATTCCAACTTAAATG